>NZ_JBFNXI010000012.1:0-73098 GCF_040812445.1 Lentibacillus sp. L22
TCAAGTAACCGACTATAACCAAAGATGGGGAGAACGAAAATTAAGGGGATTCGCAAGCGCTTATCAGCAGCTACAGGACATGTTTGAAAAACGATACGGGAAACCAAATAATATCTGATTTAATTTTCTGACACCTACCCTGGGTACCCAGGGTAGGTGTCAGAAAACAAATCCCAATTCCGAGGATACTCTATTAATTTACACAAACTTATTGACAGTACCGAAGCAACTTTATATTTTCCATAAGATTTTCCTCGGAGTCAGTTAGGTCTAAATGAAATAATATATTTTCTAAGTCAGCAATTATTTGTGTTAAGTCATTTTTAACTAATCCTAATGAAGATTGTCGGTCTATTAAATCTTTAAGTTTATAACCTGTAATCTTCGCGGCAAGCATTTGTACAATTTTTTCTAATTCAAATTTAGATAAAACTAACTGGCCGTTAGCATTCTTCCTTGCTTTTAATAAATCCAAATTAGAATAGTATCGTATAGAGCGTTCAGTAAGTCCAGTTCTTTTGCAAACGTCCCCCGTTGTAAACAGTGTAATTCACCTCCATATTTCAAGACTAAGGTATTACGCTACGTTAGAGTCAAGTAAAATTATAACCGTTGTTTCCTACGTGTGTTTTATTTGAGGCTTACATTGTAAAGTTAACTCCACTTCTCTCCAATTTTATGACTAAGGAGAAATACTGGTATAAGAAAGACCATTACAATTATTGAACCAACAATCGAGTTCAAGGATAACATATCAGTTTTATAGAAGTGATAGAAAAATAAACTGTAATAGGGAATAATCAGTAATAGTGATGTCAAAAATCCTGGAGTGTAGCACCTTAAGTACAAAGCCTGTAATGGATGGGTAAAAATGTTTAAAGCAAAAAGTAGGGTTACCCCCAAAAACAAATAATGATGTTGTGTATTTACAGCTATCAATATCAATGCAGAGACAAAGACGGAAAACACAAAAACAACGATAGAAAACTGTACGGATGTAATATCTTTATAATTCTTGAGTTCCTTTTGTGCAAATGAAGGTATCCTTTTACTAACCCGAGGATACGTTTTTTGAAACCATCTTTCAATCGTTATAATTTCCTCTAAATTGTGAAGCATAAATATGATTAGGAAAGACAAAACCCAAACATAAATATCCAATCTTTCACCTCCCATTCTACATTGATATTAATTTGGACATATTACTTGTTGTACTAAGCTACCCGTTAGCTTAAGTACAATCTTTCACAATCCCTTTATTTTTTTCAACATAAATATCCAATGTTCTTCAAAGGTATTATTCAATTATCTGGGCGTTTGCCGCACATTACTTCTTGGATAAGTAATGTCTTGCATAAATAAAAACAATGTTCCAAAAATAAATAAAAGAACTGTAACCGAACCCGCAATAGCTGAATACTTACCTTTCAAAATGTATTCGCTTGTCAAATTAACAAATACCATTATCGCCATAACAATATACAAACCCTTTAAATACCTCATATTTCACCTCTTCACCAAGTCCCTTTTTATGTGCAACTAAATTTGTAGTAATTAATCTAATTTTTATTTTTTTCAATTAACTTTTTGACTTCCTCATCATTGCCTACATCGACTGATACTAACTTTGTGTTATTGATAATATTTTTATAAAAATCCTCCCCAGCGGGTTTTTTCCCATCCCAACGCAAAGGAACGTTATAAACATTAATCGTTCCATTTCCATTACTACTATAAGTTACCACGCCATCAACCAAACGGCTTCCTGTTAGTTGAATGACATCATTGGGATAGTTTACACTTGTTTTATCGTCAGGATTAAGAGGTGTACCAGATGGAATGTGGTAAAGTGGACCCCATTGTCAAGACAGCAATTTTATAAAAATAAGGTGGGACCCATTATTTTATCCTTATCCCATCTTACTGACCAGGGTTTTCCTGAGCCAGAGCCTGTCAAGGGCGTTCTTTCCCTTGACAGGCTCTGGCTCAGGAAAGATAATCGCTCAAGATGGGATAATGGCTATCTAATGAAAATAAATCGAAGCTGGTGTCTGATAATCCAATGATTGGTGTGGACGTTCATGATTATAAAAATCCATGTAATTGTTGATATTGCTTCTGGCTTGTCTTGGAATATCATAGTCTTTTAAGTAAACTTCCTCATACTTCAAGCTTCTCCAAAAGCGTTCAATCATGATATTGTCCAATGCCCGCCCTTTTGCGTCCATACTGATTTGTATGGATGGATGTTCCTTTAAAAGATGAATATATTTCGGACTTGTAAAATGGCTGCCTTGATCACTATTAAATATCTCAGGCGTGTTCACCGTGAATGCTTGTTGGACAGTTTGTAGGACAAAATCCATTTCCAGCGTCTGATCCAATTCCCAACTAATAATATAACGGGAATACCAATCTATAATCGCTGTTAAATACATCCAGCTATGATGCAGGCGAATATACGTAATATCAATACTCCAAACTTGGTTGGGGTGGCTGATGTTCACTCCTTTCAACAGATAAGGATAAATACGATGCTGCAGATTGCGTTTACTCAAATTTGGACCGGGATAGATGGCTTGGATGCCCATTTCACGCATATGACGCTGTACTCTTTTACGATTAATTTTCACTCCTTCTTGGTTTAATAATTGGGTAATCCTGCGTGAACCGAAGAACGGAAATTGGGTGTAAATCTCATCAATACGATGCTTCACGGCCACTTCTTCGGCTGATGGCAGCACTGGCTTGTAGTAAAGACTGGAACGATTGATTCCAAGCAATTTAGCCTGTTCCGAGATAGATAGTTCTGCATCGTTCCAGTCCACCAATTCCATGCGTTCTTTTTTAGTCATGGTGGATGCCAGATTTTTTTTTGAGCCACGACAATTGCGTGGTTAGTTTCCCGACTTCGGCATACAAGTTTTCCACCTGTGCTTCATGTTCGGCTTTCATTTTTTCCAAGTCTTTATTTTGTTTCTCAAAGATTTGAGGCATATCTTGCAGGAACTGTGTCTTCCATTTATGAATCTGGTTCACATGGATCCCGTGTTCCGATGCAATTTGGCTCATAGATTTTTCTTCCTTCAAGACTTCTAACACGATTTGTGATTTAAATTCGGCTGTATATCTTTTTCGTTTCATATACCTACCTTAACATCTCCTTTTTTCGTGTCTAGATTCTTGGGTCCATTATATGGCGAACATTCAATTCCTCCACATCTTTCACTTCTCCAAGTTGCAACCAGACTCGCGCATATTCAATTTCTTGAGGGGAGTATCCAGACAATGCGTTGTTATTTTCGTTTTTGGGTGTATTATTTGTCTCCCCTTTTTCAGTTTTCTCAGAGGACGAATTGTTAGTTTCATTAGATTCTTTGGTGTTGTTAGTTCCATTTGTCGATGATTGGGATTGCTCTTGTTCATCTTCTGTTTTGCCAGTTGGATTGTTTATATCCTTTTCCGTATCATCAGTTTCTTCTTCTGCATCAGTAACTTCCTCTTGTAATTTGGAGTCGTTATTTGTGTCTTTTTGTTCAGAGACTTCATTGGTAGCTCCTTTACCATTACATCCAGCCATCAATAAAACCAGTAAAATTAGGAGGACGTTGAAATTAAAGAGCTTCGTTGAATTTCTCATTTTTACATTCCTTTCTCTTCTGTTGCCGTATTACACACATATATATTAGAAAATGTGGCAATTTAATTTTACGCAATTATAATGTTGTTGTAAAAAATGAACATTTATGACTTATTTTTTCTTTTATCATATAATATTAAAATTGATAACGCCACGACACTAAATATTACAATAAACAGAAATGACAGGTATAGCGTCATGAAGCCTCCAAACGTTTCATCAAACTCTAGAAGTGCAATACCTGAGTCATATGTGCCTCCCAAAGAAATATATCTTACCACTTCAAGATAAACAATATGAAAGATTATATTCATCCATAATGAGCCTGTATATGCTCTATAAAGTTGTAAAGCAATTCCAAAAGCAAAGAGTAATATAAAATAATCTATAGTTATTGCAAATGGCTTATCAAAGAATATAAATTCCATTGCCATCACTGTTGTTGGTAACGAAATAAAGATTAACGGTTGCAAAATTAACGAAATAAAAAAGCGGAATTTTTTTTGCAACTCTTCAAATATTAATCCACGGATAAAGACCTCTTCTGGAAATGCTTCATACATAAATGCCGTTACTGTATTGATTAAAATGGAAATCATAACACTTGTTGTCAAGTTTATACTGACATTTTCAATCCCGCCGAGTAAATAAGCCGTTAAAATACCTAATACAAGTAAAATAAAAGGCAACGCAATTCCAATAGCCAACTTAGATGACGAATTTACACCTTTCAAGCCAATACTTTTAAACAACTCTGGACTTTTTCTCTTGAGTATATAAAGTACAATGAGCGTTAATCCAGTAAAAATAACTCCTTGTAGAAGCATGGCTATTTTTCGGTCCATACCATGAGTTTCTATCAAATATTGACCGAAATTATCTGTCACAAATAGAAATACCGATACTAGTAGAAAATACAAAAACAATCGACTAATTCTAAACTTCAATGAATCCAATCGGATGCTCCTTTATACTAAGACTTTAAAGTTATACATAAGTGCATAGTTGTTTCAGCATTAATCAAACAATATATTTTCAATAAATTCGGATTCATTCTTATAAGTTTTATACATAAAGTACATCAATATTGTAACTGCAAAAAGTACAGATGATTCATGAATATTGTCTTCGATGAGTATGGTTGTCTTAAACGTGAGCTCATTTGCTTTGATAGTAGCGATGTGAATTTGGTCTATTTTCACTTCTATATCACTGCTCCAATTTTCTTCAATACGAATGTCTTGTCCGTCGATATTTCCTACAACACAAAAGTAGAGTAGGCTATTCCCTGGCTTATCTTTTAAAAAATAGGTCTTCTCTTCTGTTTCAATGACATATGTAGCAACAAGTAAGCTTTTGATATTTCGTTTTTTAATGCCAATCTTGATAGTGGATCCGTTGTGAGCAATAAATGACACTGCATTTCCTTTTTCACATCCTGAAATATCTGCTTTTTCAATGGTTCCAATACCTTCTTTCTCCTTATTTTCCACTTGGATAGCATTTCTTTTATTCATGTATAAAACATCATTGAATTGATATTGTTTCAATTGTATCGCCCTTCTTTTATTGACTTATTCATGATTATACATTTTTTATATTTCTTAATCTTAATTTTTATAACGATTTAAGTGATATTAAGTTTCAACTATATAGTTGTTCTACAATTTGGCTCGTTCATGTAATAAAAAATATTTTGAATTGAACTTTTAATCCTATTTTAACATACATTTAAATTAATTTTAATTTCACAAGATAATCCGGATACCAATAAAATATTCCCTGCCAAAATTTTTTGTTATTTCTCTGTCTACTACATAGGGAGCATATCATAAAATCTAGGCAGTTTTTTAGTGTTTTTTGTCCGTTATACCATTTAAAGAATACTATAAACTCAAAACGTTTGGGAGTATATAAACAAATAGACTGTATAGAAAAAATGTAATTACACTTAGTTAAATCCTTGTTAATTTCAGATGCTGATTTCCAAAACTCTACTATTCAAATTTAGTTAAATTCTATAAGATACTGCCGCTCTTACTGTGCAAACGTTCATTCATTTGGACGTCATTTTATGGGGAAATTAATTCTATAATTAACAAAGCAGTATTAATTAGAGTCTCTAATTTGTTTTAACTCTTTCAAAATGGAATACAAGATAGACTTTCTTTTATACCATGCAATAAGTCTTTTCATTCTTGATATTCGAGGATTATTAAGGTCAGGTTCGTTATCCATGACAACTTCTAACATCGAACTATTATTTAATATTAGATTTTCATATTCCTCCCCACCATAGAAAGAACACTGTTTTAATATTTGATAATCTACTTTAAATGTATTTTTCAATAGTTCTCGAAAAAGCGATTTTGCCTTTAATCTATTTTTTTCTATTTTCCTATTAATTACTAATCCCCCTATTATATAAGATATCGTGAGAGTTGTAATAACCAGGCTTATAATTGACGTTAATTGATTTGAAGCTTCTCGTTCAATAAAATAATTAATAATATCAATTAATTCTGTGTTTTCCACAATTATATTTCTTAGCGTATCTGACACTCCAGTTACTGTTTCTGCATCATTGCCAGTCAAAAAATAATTTTCCGTCCGAAGATACTTTAAAAAATAAAAGGAAATAACTGAGTAAGAATAGTTGCTGAAATGGTTAAAAAGGAACTAATTAGCACTGTTTTACTGTTTAATTTCCTTAAAACATGCACCGGAAAAACGAATGCCAGTATTAAATACAGTGATAGTGTAATAAGTAGATAGCTCGTTAATCTAATAAAAATTGGTGCAAAACCAATGAATGGCTCAATAAAAACAAAATAAATAAATGCACTTAATCCAGGTATTAAAACGTAAATGGTCGTAGTGTATTTATAAACTATTCCAGCTAGTATTCCTCCATAAGCGATAACAATTGTGACAATGAATCCGATCAACATAATTAAATTCAAAATAGATGACGTATCAAAAACATATTGTAGTAGATAATACAATGAAATAAAATTAAAAATAAATATAACAAATGTCCCCATTGCTAAGTCTTGAAATAAACCATATGTATCTTTTCTTTTCCTTAAATCAATTGTCTTATTATCGTCTGTAATATAATAGTAATTTAAGTTTTTGAGTTTTTTCCGTTCAAGAAAGTAGTTCCTTATCTTGTTTTTAAATACTTTTCTGTCCACCAGGATTAACAATAAACTTATAAACAATATGTATATGGAAGTTAAAACGTATAATTTAAAGTAAAATAAAATCATTGCAATTATAATGAGAGTGTATCGATTAAACAGTAATGAATAGTTAATACGATTATTCGTATGTTTTATCATAAGTATTCTCCTTTTAATTATTATCTGAACATAATCAAAATAAGATCATTTGCTAATCAATAAAATTAAAGTAATACTATAATTAAGAGCCGAACTCCCTTAATCAAGATTTCGGCTCTTTTTTTACTATCTGTTCCCATTCAGTACTTCGTCAATACAATATAGTGCAATATCGTTGATATGAAAGGATTGAAGGTAATATCAAAAACAATAAAAGCATGTAAATTGATATAAAGTGTGCCACTACTGTGCCACAGAATTTAATAAATCATAAAGCTGGAATGAGAAATCATTCCGGCTTTTTCTATAGCTAAGAAAAATTTCCACAAATATATTATAAAAATGGAAATAGTAAACCTTCAAAGTTAACTGTTTCTGAAAAAATCTTACAAATGTTTGTCCATTAAAATGTGTATATTTTTTTCTTTGTGTAGTAATATAAACTTTTTATCAGAGACAATGTCAGATGGATATATCCAACAGCTCCAGACATAGTAATATCCCAACGCTCCATGGTTTTGGCTTCCTTACTATGACCAGCCATATTACGAATATCTCCTAAGGCTTGAGCGGTATTATACTGTTTAGAATGGATTGAACTTAACAATTGACCACTATCATCGCGATGTGAGTACAAGTAATTTGCAATTTGATTGATTCCATGTTTTTTACTAACATCAAGGGTAGAATCACTTGCGACTCTACGAAGAATATCTTCTAAAGCTCTCCCAGCACATCCAATAGATGTTCGTGCGTCAGATTGGTGTTTTTTAAGGCTTGAAACCAATTCTTCAATTTCATCATGAGAAAGCCATGAATATATTTCTACAGATAATTGTTCTGTCAAATATAGCCTTATTGCGGCATCTCTCTCAACCTCTGCCCTTATGCTATCTATATCTACAAAATTGACAGGTTCAAAAGTATGCACGCAAGGGTGACCATTTTTATCTATCAAACCAACACCCTTGCCCCAAGATGAGAGAATTTTTCCAACAGTGCTTACAGATCGATTAAAACTGTAAAAAGAAGTCATTTTTCTTATGGCTAAGGAAATACTATCACCAGATGAAATATACTGCATAAAAACAACAAACGGTTCTAACTTTTGCAGCCAACTTTTAAAGACTTCTATCTTTAATTCTTCTGTAGGTGTATTCGAAAGAATATTAGCACATTCTGAAACTGCTAAATATTTATTATCTTCTTCTACAACAAGTTCTAAAGTTAAGGCTGCAATTAAGGCGTTTTTAACATAGCTTTTACTTTTTCCCGTATAACTAACCAGATTATCCAGAGTTGCCCCATCAATACAACGACAAACAATATCCATTAAAAATGTAACAGATACTATTTGACTTGGAAAACTATAGTCTCTAAATGTCTTCATCCAATTCTATATCCTTTAAAAGCTTGATAAAAGCCGCGATTTTCTTTAAATCCCAGTCGGTAAAATCTACCTTAATTTCTATAGTTGTTGGAAATGTTAGATTGGAAGGAGTCATTTTATATCCATTGTTCGTCTGAATAATCTGAGGTTGTAAGCTATTTTCCATCTGTTGTTTTTCCTGAAGATCATTTATTTGATTGTTCTCTACAGTGAAATTTTCGGAGACAACTTCATCATTGGATTCCTTTGCAGCATTGATTTTACTGACGTAGTTATCCCGCCAAATAAAACGCGTACTTTTTCCCTTACGACCGATGATATATTCCCCCAATCCAGCTAGCTGAAAAATAGAAAAACATACTGATGCGGCTTCATTACGATTGTTGGGAGAAGTGCCATAATCATTTTTTCCCCAATAGTTTTTAAGGAAATCTATTTCCGTTTCCTCAGGAGCCCCATCCTGAATAACATATAATAGGAAATACTCATAGGGAGGATATTCCATAATCGCTTTTAGAAAAAGACTATTCCTCACTAATTCGTCAGACTCAAAAGCAATTGCTTTTCCTCTAGAAGTAAGGTTTAAACCAGAAATAATACCTAGTAATTCCAAAGTGTTTTGTGTGTTTTCTAATTTAGAGCCAGTATATGTAGCCTTAATTCCTTTTTCATCGCCCTGCTTATTCTTTATGGCATCAAGTAATTTAACTATGTTATCAGCCGTTGTCCATAAGGAAGAGTATTATCAATTTTCTTTTCACTAGATTCAGTCATTTTGTTCAATCCTTTCTAAATTTAATCATCTGAATTGTTTACATATTCCATTGCTTCAATAGTATCAAATTCAAACTTGGTAGTCAAACTGAAACTTCGAATTATTTATGAAGGTTTCACTTGTGTTGTATTAAGTATTTTAAAAAGGTTGTGACTCCATGAAAGAATATTCACCTCGCTCTCCTACTTTTAATGACTTTTATTAGCTCTTTAAACAAATAAACATCATAGAAAGGAAAATACCGATGAAATTAAAACACGTAACACCGACATGGAAAAAACTTTTGGAAATTTAGAATACGCAGGAGAAGGCAAGGTCGAACAGCGCCGAAGAATTAATGGACGTATGACCACCCTTTCTCGAAGCTATAATCTGTATTCCGATATTCAACGTGCAGATGATATTGAAGTCATTCTTCCATAAGAAGCAGGAAAAAATTCTTTGAACATGAGGAAAAAGTAAAATTAGTCAATGCAAGAATCACCGTAGAGGGTTATAAGATTGGAGAACGTGGTTTCACAAATTATATTTTACATGCAGATGACATGGGCAAAGCATGGAGGAAAAAAACATGAGATTAGCACAAGGTATTATCATTGATAAAGAAAAAACATTTGGTTTATTAAAGTTTTCTGCATTACGAAGAGAAGTTTTTCTTCAAAATGAAGATGGAACGGTATCATCGGAAGTTAAGGAATGCACCTATGACTTAAAGTCAAAAACTTGCTAAAATGATCTTGGAAAACGGATGGTATGAAACAAAACAAGTACAATCAAGTAGCTTTTTTGAAGACATACCAAACGGAAAAACAAAAGAGAAAATTAGTCACTTTTCTAAAATGTACTATCGGCTTGAAAAAGGATTGCTTTATATTCAAACAGAAATTACATTGGGGAAATATCAAGACCAATTACTAAATTTCGAAAACAAACTGGAAAGTGGTTTGTACTGTGAATTGGTATCAAAAGCGTTACACGATTCCTATGTGGAATATGTCCTTTTCTATGATATGATTGCGAACCGTATTTCGATTGAGGAAGTTACTGCGCAAAATGGCAGCTTAAAGCTGATGAAATCATTCTATTGGGAATATGATAAGTTACCATATATGTTGATTGCTGGTGGAACAGGCAGTGGAAAGAAGTACTTCATCATATGGCTTTTGAGTTGGTATACCGTGATACCGTCAATTCCTGGTGCCCCTTTGTTGCTTCTCACTTTCCAATAGGCTTTCCAAAGGTTTTCATATACAATAACTTCATCGATCAAATTGATACCATCTTGTTCTTTCATATCCATGTTGGCATCCCTACGCACTCCTATGTATCTTTCGGTTTCCAACCTATCTTTCCATAGGCAGTCATCTGTTTGGTCTATACCGCGATGTTTTCTGCGCTTAGGCGGCGATGCCTACACCTCCCTGTTTTCCAAGATTTAAGATTGTTCAGCCCTTCATTTCCTGTGGAAACTATTATGGCTTCTGCTGACTTCTCACGACAAATCTTATTTCAACCAGGATTGCTCCCGTCCGTGAGACCTCTCCGGGTAAGGGCTATAACCTTCCTCCCATGTAACTGCTGTATTTACTGTAGGGAACTCGTGCAGTATCGGACTTTGTTTTGTAGAGCAAACTCGTCCATTCCCATTCAGCCTTGTATACAGTTTCTGTTCGTCAGTTCGGGATTTTGCGTCCGGCTTCCTTCAGATTCCACTTCACAATGGACACCCTTGCCTTTCGCTAACAGTTCCTACTGCCAAGCCTGTAGTGGACTTTCACCACCAAGTTATAGCCCATGCCGGGCGCACTCTACAGCTTGATATGGCAAGAAACCAATATCTTGCAATTCTTTTTTGAAATGGTTTTATTCGTTAGCAAAACAATTCCTCCTTATTTTTTTCAATAAAAAAGAACAGATAATTTATCTGCTCTTTTAACAAATCAAATATTTAATTTAGAGTAGTCAGAAAGCAATACGGAGAAGAACTATTTTAAATAAATTTGTATTGAAACACTATCACTATAAGACCATACAGTATTTTCTATTTTCAGATTATTTCTAAAATTCTCAACCCATACCTGTTTAGAGTTCAATAAAGCTATTAATTCTGCTGAATTAAGAGTAACTTCCTCCACTTGTTCATTCTTCTGATAAACAAAAACTACCTTCACAGAATCAGCATAGTTAGTAACTACACTCATAGATTCACTCTCTTTAATTATGCTATTTTAGCGACTCTATTTTTGGTCATTATTCATCTTTCTCATTTTCATCATTTATCATTCACTTTTTCCATTTTACAAGTGACTGAGGAATCAAAACCTTCTTCATCATCTTCATCTACCAACCATAGATTATCATCTTGATCAAATTTAATTTTATATCGTTTTGAGTTACTAAAATCGCCACTTAAAACGGCATAATCAAAATCCTCATTTTCAGATTCTGCGATTTTATATTTGTTGTAATCTTCTACACCTATCACAGTTCCGTCTTCTTCAAATGTTAATTTATCATTTTCCGCTTCTAAACACTCATCGTCTTTATCTGTGCTTTCCCAAGTACCGATAATTTCATCTTCAATGTTTTGGGAGCAACCTGCAACAATGAAAATAAAAGTAATCACAAATAACAAGCCGATTTTTTTCATTTACTGACATCCTCCTTTGCGTATTCCTCAAAGTTATCGATCTGGTCGTTTATTGAAGGAAACGGGTCTGTGAATTTTAAGTTAGTTTAATATACGCCAATCAACCATAATTCAACACGCTAATTGGAATGCCCTTTAATTCAGGACATTGCTTTTCATTGCAATTATCATTTTGCATTTTTAAGAATTTTTACTTCTGCTTGAGTATCTAGTAATCCCTGTGATAATACAGTTACTTTAGCATCTAACTTGTCTATTTTATCAGAATTTTCCTTCACCTCTTGTTTTACATCTTTTACTTCTTTTGATAATTCACTAATAGCTTGTAAAATCTGCTCATTAGTCACTTCTTTACTCATATTATTACCTCCTATTAATTTTATCTAATTAATTACTGCTTAATTATTTTTCCTTTTTCTTCTATATAATCGGGCTCTTGTTCCTCTATAGAATCAAAGTCAATGTCTGGATGACCGTTTATATTCACTAATTCATCATCTTTTAATCTATAATGGTTTGTTTCATTTTTATCTTCTTCTTTATCATAAACAACAATTTTTATATATTTTCCATTTTCCCACATTGTAATATCTGAATTACTTCTTAAATCATTTCCATAATCTATATCATAAGGTTCATATTCCAACTCACCTGACTTAGGCAACTCTGATTCAAACTTTTCCATAGTCAAATCTACTAAATCTTCATAGGTTAAATTATTATTTGTTTTAGCTTCTGAATTTCCACATGCTATTAGGCTGATAGAAAAAATCATCAATACCATTATTTTTAACACGTGTTTATGCAAGAAAATCACCTTCAATTAGAATAATTTTCATTTAATCTATGATAACATATTATCAATACTGAAAAAAATTAAAGTCTACAATTCTCCATTCCTCATTGTTTTTTTCCAAAACTAATTCAATAAATGAATCAACTGAACTGACCACATCATCCATTTCAATTTCATTGATAAAAACACCTAAAACTTTTTGCCTGATTATTGCGGATAAAAAGGATAGACATAACTAGTATGTGTATCCTTTTTTTGTTCAACAATCGCAACCGGAATATAATTACAATGATTTAGAACAGTCTTTTTCGCTATGTTTGGTGTTTTCTTCGATTGTATCAGTAATTCCATCAGAAGATAATATATCTTTTTCACAGAACTGTTTTACCTGTTTCCCTTTTTTAGTGATTCCATAATAATATGTCACTTCAGGCTCATCCTTAAATATGACCATATAATGCCCGTGATAAAAATCACTGTTTATACCGTGTTTAGGCTCCACATAATGCGATTCCTCTATGTCATTTTCTGTGTATCCCTGTTCTTCCAAATAAACTGGTACATTTTTATTAGCTAGATATTTTGTATAGGGATTTCCGTTGTTTAACAAGTAGATAAATACAAATGGAGTTGCTATGACAATGAGTAAAATTACACCTATCGCAATCCATATACCTTTTTTCATCTTCCTTTCCCCCAGTCTGTTTCACAATTTGGCCCGTTTGTGTAATAAAAAATACTTTGAATTAAGCTTTTAACATATTTTAACATACATTAAATTTAATTTTATTCCACAAGATAATCCGGATACAAAAAAATAGTCCCTACCAAAATTCAATAAAAAAACAAAAAACCCTACCATTTTATTTTGGCAGGGTTTTGGCAGGGAACTATCTTTTTTTTAATCATTTTATCCATATTAGATTAGGAAAAATCCTTATAAATTGGCGTTCCCTCTTCAAGTTAAGTTGTATTCTCATTCCCACTCAATCGTAGCAGGCGGCTTACTCGTCACATCATACACCACGCGGTTAATATGTTCCACCTCGTTGACGATTCTTGTGGAGATCTTTTCTAGGACATCCCAAGGAATCCGTGCCCAGTCTGAGGTCATACCATCAATCGATGTCACAGCCCTGATACCAATTGTATAATCATACGTGCGGGCATCTCCCATGACACCAACACTGCGGATATCCGGCAGTACGGTGAAATATTGCCAGATGTCTTTTTCCAGCCCGGCTTTGGCAATTTCATCTCTTAAAATAGCATCGGATTCACGAACAATTTCCAGTTTCTGTTCAGTGATCGCTCCAAGCACCCGGATACCTAAACCTGGCCCAGGGAATGGTTGTCTCCAAACAATATGCTCTGGAACACCAAGTTGCAGGCCAAGTTCACGAACTTCATCTTTAAACAAGGTGTTCAATGGTTCAATCAATTCAAATTGCATGTCTTCCGGAAGTCCGCCAACATTATGGTGCGATTTGATCGTTTGCGCAGTCTCCGTTCCACTTTCAATCACGTCCGTGTACAATGTTCCCTGCGCCAGGAAATCAATATCGGTTAACTTGGCCGCTTCGTCATCAAACACGTAAATAAATTCATTACCGATGATTTTCCGCTTTTGTTCGGGATCGCTAACACCAGCCAACTTGTTCAAAAATCGCTCCCGTGCGTCAATTTTGATAATGTTCATATGAAAACCATCCGCGAATGTTTTCATGACATCATCCGCTTCATTTTTACGGAGTAATCCATGGTCAACAAATATACAAGTCAGCTGGTCGCCGATCGCCTGATGGATCAATGCTGCCACAACGGATGAGTCAACCCCGCCACTTAGTGCACAGAGAACGTTTCGGTCCCCAACCTGTTGCTTGATTTTTTCCGTTTCCAGTTCGATAAAGTTTTCGATTGTCCAGTCCCCAGCACATTTGCACGCGTCAAAAACAAACTGCTTTAGTAATTGGTTGCCATATTCTGTATGACGGACTTCCGGATGAAACTGTACCCCGTACAATTGACGGTTGGGATCACTCATCGCTGCAATCGGAGTGGATGGACTCGTCGCGTCGATTTGAAATGATTCCGGTACCTGTATCACTTTATCACCATGGCTCATCCACACCGTTTGCTCAGTCGGTGTATCATGGAATAAAAGAGCATCATGGCTTAACGAAATAAGCGCCTTACCGTATTCCCGGTCTTTCGCCTTTTCTACCTTGCCATCGAAATGTAGGGTCATTAATTGCATACCATAGCAAATGCCCAGAATTGGAATATCAAGATCAAAAATTTTCTCATCACAGCGGAAACTATTTTCATCATATACACTGTGCGGGCCGCCGGATAAAATAATGCCCGCCGGATTCATTTGTTTAATCTCTTCAGCCGTCAATTGATGGGAATGCAGTTCACTATAAACGCCGAATTCCCTGATTCGCCTTGTGATCAGCTGATTGTACTGGCTGCCAAAGTCCAGCACTAAAATCATTTCATTATTATCCATGTTGCCACTCCTACCATAGCTTAATATACTAAGTGCTTATATTTATACAAAAAAACCTGCATTTCCACCGATTGCAACGAATTAGCTACAAAAAGGCAGAAATCCAGGTTCCGTTTATCAACCAATAGATATTCCGCCTTCATAGTCAGGACATTTACGGTGTCCCGGTAGAAACTTTCCGACCATATTTCAGAGGATATACGAAAGCACACTTGACAATTTAAATTACATTTTACTTCATTTATTTTACTGGTATCAGTCTTCCTGGTCAAGCAGTTATCCGTCTGATTAAATTTTTCCATAAATCATTTAGCTGCTGTATTTCTGTCTGATCCAATTCATTGCGATACAACATGCGTTCATAATAATCGGTAAGCACACGCATCTCGTTTGTCCCGTACTTCTTATCAATTTGCTGTGCATATTCACGTAGGGTTTGTCCGGTTTTCAATGCCGCTCCATCACGTTTTAGCAATTTCAACAAATGATGATAGGCTTCCTGAAATGTTCGTGAACCAGTTTGCCGGTTTAATTTCATCGATACCATCCTTGTCTTTAATCGGAACCGCAATCGGTAAACCACGAAAGCTAACACAATGATTACCATTGAGGCGATCCCCAGTAACCACCAATTCAGATGCGAATTAGACGACCTATCAGTATGTTCATTGGTATCCGTTGCTGCTTGATCATCTTTTTCCGCTTCCGATTCTTTTTGTTCGGTATCCTGTTCAGCTGGTGTCTCCGCCGTTTCTCCTTGGTCATTGCCCTCGTCGGCATTTTCCACATTCTCATGGAAATCGGCTAAATTGGAGAATCCTTGTGTTGGTTCAAATGGTACCCAGCCAGATTCCGGAAAATATACTTCCACCCATGAATGGGCATTGGCACTGGTTACCTCATATACATCATACGCATCATCAGCACCATCCATACGGTCAGCGGTTTTTTCACCACTTGTAAATCCTTTTACCCACCTGGCCGGGATCCCCAATGTTCGGAGCATGACCACCATTGATGTCGAATAGTTATCACAATAACCTACCTGTGAATCAAATAAAAATTGTTCGACATAATCCTGATCTCTCTTAGGAACAGGAATGTTGGATGTCTGGTATCTAAACCCATGCTGGCCAAAATAACGTTCGATTTCCTTGGCCTGATCATAACGATTTTCCTTACCGTTTGTAATTTCATTGGCCAGTTCACCGACGCGCTTTGGCAGTGCGTCCGGGAGCTGGGTATATTGCGCTTTAATTTGCTTGGGATCTCCCGCTGATTCTTTGCGTAATTGATCCAGAGCGAAAGATGGATAATCAAAGGTAATCGTATATTTATCCAGGCTGATCGCTTTGCCGTCCGCTTGTGTGCGAATTGTCCCTGAATGCTGATCCAGTAATAGTTCTGCATCCGACCTGGTTTGTACTTGGCGAATGCCATATGGATAAAGCAACTTTTCGATATGGGTATTGCCTTGAAACTGCACAATATCCTTTTGCCGCTCGGTTGGCACGCTGTCACTGAATGTATCCAAGCTTAATTGATCATGTGGCTGAGTAATATAATCCGCCGGTTTGGAGTTTTCCCAACCTTTACCGGTATAAACATCCTTCGTTTCAATCCGCCAATAATGTTCACGCTTCGTCGCCGCCTGAAAAACCGGTGTATAATCCTGGATGAACGAACCGCCAAGCCGCGTATCATCCTCCCCATAGCCAACTTTGTGAAATCCACCCACATCACCGGTGTAGCCAGCATTTTCCGCAGCATTTCTTAAAAACGGAAACGGATCTGGCCATTGCGGATCAAATTTTGGTGCAGCGTAGCCAACGAGTGTGGAGAACAGCACAACTGCAATAAGCGGCAAGATCCAGACCGGTGATTTTTTAAGCCAGGCAAAGCGAATCGATTCACGATCAATAACTTTCATCATGTTGGCAAGCCCGAGCGCAGCAAACGAAATAATAAAGATACGGATAACTGATCCATCCGCTTCATAAGCAGTAAATGTATCCAGAATCGCGACATAAACCACCGTCAAGAGGACAAACAAAAAAATACGCTTCATCACAACAAACCAATAATACAGGAGATAGCTCATTAACCAAATCAGCAGCAGAAATAAAAGGCTGCGAAATAGTGGTGTCAGGTCATACCAGTTTTGCATGACCAAGGATTGAAAATTAGCAGCCATTTCCAAATTAAATTGTTGCAGCCAAGCCTTGCTAAAGAATGGGTAAGGCATAAACAATAAATGGATGATAAACAGCATGGCCGCACCCTTGAGGATAAACGACAGCCACCATTTGATCTGAAACATTGAAATCAAAAAACAAAACACGGCATAGACAATAAAAATAGACAAGTTGCTGATCTCAGTCACTTGCCGAACAGGATAAAGCCACTCCAGCAAAAGGAGAAACCCTAGCAAATACAGGATCGAGGTGTAGAAAAACGGAATCTTTATATTTGCATTCGTATTCATCCGGCATTCACCTCAATTGTCTGCCGCACTAATTGTTTTTCCGTGATCACATGAATGATAGCCCCTTGAAAACGCAATTGCTTGATCTGCTTTCGTTCCGCTTCCATGATTGCGTTTTCCTGCCGAATCAAATGCACAACCACCTGTTTCGCCCGTTGTCTCAGGTGTTTAATCACTGTTTGCATATCGTCCAGGCGTGTAGTCACCAGCATGATCAAACCGACATACGGCAAATTCATGACGGTCTTGCTTAACTCTAAGGCAAACGGATTTGTTCCATTTGGCTGCATTCGTGTTAAATGGTTCAGCAAACGGTCTGTTTCATATGGGTTCTGATTAACGGCAAATGGCACGGTTTCTTTGCCAATGGAGAAAAAGCTGATGTTGGATGATTGTTGTTTCAATGCCTCGATCAGAGACAGACTTAGTTCAATCGCTGCTTCATAAGCTAATCCATTTATCCCGTCGTAGTAACCATTATCCAGCATAACAATGGTGTCTGTACTCTTTTCCTGTTCAAATTCCTTGGTCATCATCGTATGTTTCTTCGCTGTTTGTTTCCAGTCAATCCAGGAAAATTTGTCCCCCGGTTCGTATTCACGAATCCCCGCGGCAATGTTGGTATTATTCATATGCAATACGTTGGAGGAGACCGGGCCCTGTTCAAAACTGTCCATCCGTTCGGTCATCTCGATCGGACGTTGAACGGGATGGGCCACAAGCTGATCGGCCACCGGGAATATATGTGTCTTTTGAATAAACCCAAACACATCTCCCGTTTTGACCCGAATGGCTTGGAAATGATGTTCGCCCCTTGGCACACCATCTAATTGGTATGACAACTCTACCGCCCGTTTCAGCCCCGGGAAAATGACTTGTTTCATGGAACGATTCACTTGTAATTTCTCCGGATGATCCAGGTATTGATATTTTTCGACCCGCTTATCCAGTTTGTTTAACGAAAATGGAAAGATTTCCTCACAGACACAATAGTAGAGCGGAAATGGGATCGATCGTTTCAGCCTTATGGTGACGGTTATACTATCACCGGATCGCACAATATAACGTGATAAATGTCTGGTAACCTGGAAGCGATGAATCGGATAAATGAGTAGTCCGACATGATAAATGAAGATGGGCAGATAGCTGAAAAATAAAAACCAGCTGACAAATCCACCTTGAAACATCGCGAAGGAAAATAATACGCCAAACAGGGTAACAATCAAGAGTATCCTGCCCATTAAGCCTGCTAGCCGGTTCATGATCTGAATTCCTTTCGTATCGGTACCTCCGCACTGTTTATAATCGTTTGCATCACCTGTTCATTTGTCAGTCCATCATACTTTGCTTCCGTTGTTAATATAAGCCGATGGGACAGCACGTATGGTGCCAAATATTTTATATCATCAGGTATACAATAGTCCCGGGAAGAAATATAGGCATATGCCTTAGCCGCTTTCATCAGAGCGATGGATGCACGCGGGCTAGTTCCCAAATAAATAGCCGGATGCCGCCTCGTAGCGGTCGTCATATTCACAATATAATGCTGAATAGTTTCATCGATATATACCGCCCTGACTTCTTCCTGTGCCTCCAGTAACTGCTCCTTGGTGATAATGGCTGTCACTTGTTCAATCGGATGAAGGGCAGATGTCCTTTCTAACATGCTTACCTCTTCTTCCGGCGTTGGGTAGCCCATTTTCAGCTTTAACAAAAAACGATCAAGCTGGGCTTCCGGCAATGGGTAGGTCCCTTCATATTCAATCGGGTTTTGCGTCGCCATGACAAAAAATGGTTGTTTTAGTGGTATCGTGTTTCCATCAACGGTTACATTCTTTTCTTCCATTGCTTCCAATAGGGAGCTCTGCGTTTTCGGTGAGGTCCGGTTAATCTCATCTGCGAGCACAATATTGCCGAGAATTGGCCCCGGTCTGAATTCAAATTCCAATTCTTTCGGATTATATATTGATACGCCGGTCACATCAGACGGTAATAAATCGGGCGTGAATTGAATCCGGCGAAAATCACAATCCAATGATTTGGCAAGTGCTCTGACAAGCATCGTCTTACCCACACCAGGGACATCTTCCAGCAATACGTGTCCGCCGGCAAGCAAGGCAACCAAGCTTAATATTACCTCCTGATCCTTGCCAATCATGACTCTATTAATATTGGATAATACCTTTTCAATTTTTTCATTATACATCATTGTTTCCTGCATCATGGTTGCTCCTTCCCAACAACAGAATGGATCCGACAGTACTCCACCCTAACTATACTAGAAATGGATATTGAAGTAAAAGTACAAGTAAAGGTAGTTTTGGAGTATTATAATAATTTAAAATCCAGTATTGACTGTTATTATTTTTTTATACGTCGGAATTAAAATATAGTTTGGTCAGAATGTGAAGTGAAAGCAAAAAGCGCCGTGAATAAGATTGTCTATTCAAGCGCTTCTTCCGTATTTTTATTATGAGCTGGCCTTTTTCCATTTTGAAGCTGGCTAATGCTTAGACCAAAATCCATTTGCAGGTGAGGATAATCAGGAAACCTTTTCCAATCACCGCCCCATTCAAATCCCAGATCTTTTGCAAGCTCAGCAACTTCCAACCAATCGGATTTTCCGTTGTTATTGCCGTCATATTGTGTATCCCAGGTGATCTCACCATTATCTTTCCTCAAGGCATAATCAATGGCCAGTCCATAGTTGTGATAGGATTCACCACCCCTTGCATTTGTAACAATATCACCGCTTGTTGACCGTCCCTGTGCATATAATTCATTTTGCTCATCAATTGGGCGGGTTTCTTCCGTGATAACTACATCTATATTTATATCAGCCGCTTGTTCCAACAATATATTTTTGTTTTTTTCAACTTTTGGATGTAGTTCGCTCGGAATCGGCGCATCTTCTCCTAAATCTTCATATCTATTTCCCGAGCCTAGATATCCATCATCCATTTTGTTATAGGCGATAAATAGAATAACTAGAAACAGGGTGATAATCATCCATGGGAGGAGTATATTTCTTATGCGTTTCATGTGCTATTCCCCTCTTAAATATAAAACAGCATCTTTTACTTATTTTTCCAATGCTTGAGCTTACAAAATCAATATCAAGTAGTATAATCTAACAGGTGTATCGATAGTTTTCAATCCCTAGGGGCAGTTTTGTTCAATTCATGGAGTGCGCCGTCTCCCGAGTTGGTGCGTTCTCTACCGTCCTGAGCAAGCTGGCTACCGAGCTGGAGCGTATCTCTCCCGACCACAATTTTATTAAACTTTTATAGAGACAGTGAATCACTATAATAGTTTTCAGTATAGTAAGGCTGTGACTTATTATTAAATGCCACTCCGACTCCTAAATATTGATAGTTTTCCTTAAGGATGTTTTCCCTGTGTCCTAAGGAATTCATCAACCCTTCATGGGCAAAGATGCTACTGAACTGACCGTACGCCAGGTTTTCACCAGCCATATTAAATTGAATATCGTCTTCCTTCATACGATCAAACGGGGATTGGCCCTGTAAATTTGTATGGTCGAAATATTGATTGTCCGCCATATCCCGGCTATGCTTCCGGGCTGTTTCTCTCACGTCATTATCCCACGTTAAAATGGGCAGATTGTGCTTTACTCTTGTAGCGTTGGTTAAATCAAACAACTGATATTCAAATCCTTCTTTTAGCTGCTGGCTGGATTCGGTATAAATATTATCTTTGTTTTGTTCCAGTCCTTCATCGATCATCTGAATGGCTGTAACCGTATTGTTTTCATGTTCATCATAAAAAACTGTGACATAGTTGTTATCGAGGCGGAATACATCATATTCTCCATTACCATTAATCTGGTAGTTGACCAAACCTTTTCTCATGGTTGATTCGGGAGTACCCAACTGATCTCGAACAGCTTGTTTTGAGCTTCCCAATTCTATTCCGGTTGAAGAGGCAATTAAATCTTGATTAGTAAAGAGGCCGCGAACGATATCTTTTTTATCATAAGCAACCATGATGAAATTTTGGTAGTTATGATGATAGGCTTCCCAGCTAACACCATATTCATTTTTCGAAGCCCTTTGCGGCTCCCCGGTTTCCTGCTCAACTTCATCCCTTGATTCACCTAATTCAATATTATGGATTGAAAATGTGTCATCTTTAGGAGCTGTCAATTCTGGTGTTTCAACGTTCGCATATCTTGATTCTGACGGCGGATTATCATGCGATTGAAATAGAGAATTTAATTGCTGATTTAAGTTATTCAAGGAAAAATTGTTATTTGCCTTATCTTTTACAAAATCGACTGTAGAACGGAAGGAATCTCCTATAGATGAAGGAACGAGTTGTTGAACTGGCTCTTCCCATAATGGTTTTGAAACATAACAGATAAACACAATCAATAATAGTAGAATCAGCCGTTTCACAATTACACGCTCCAGTATAGTTCTGATTTTTCATGGAAGGTATTTACAATTAAAAATGTATTGAGATACAATCTGGTTAGGGAACCCCTTGTGATTTGTTTCATTTTATTTCAGCTCCAACTTGGAATCTCCCCAAGTTGGAGCGGATCCCTCCCGGCCGGAATGAGCTGGCTCCCGGATTACCTTCTCGGCAGCTTACAGTTCTTCTATTTTTTCAGAAAGGATCGGCGTGTGCTGAACCATCGTCTGTGCCAATGCCGAATTTGTAACTGCATGTTGTACAGAAACAATTGGAACAAAAGCAACTACGTATAAAAGTAGAAAAACGATCAAATATACTTTCATGAATCCAAACGCTCCGCCTAGCCAACGATTCACTATCCTTAACAAAGGTAAATCTGCCAGAAAATCGAGTATGGAACCAAGCGCGCGCCATAAGAAATTTGTACCAAAGAACAAGATCGCGAAAGCAATAGCTTGGTAATAAATATCTTCCACGCTTAAAGTATTCGAGAAAAAGTCCCATTGGCTGTCGGCAGAACCGGGGTAAGGAATCCATCTTAAATGCGGAGCAATATCATTAAAAAATAAATAGGCAACGACCAGTGAAACAATAAGACTGGTTAAATGAACGATCTGATTAACC
Organism: Lentibacillus sp. L22; assembly: GCF_040812445.1. Taxonomy (NCBI): domain Bacteria; kingdom Bacillati; phylum Bacillota; class Bacilli; order Caryophanales; family Bacillaceae; genus Lentibacillus; species Lentibacillus sp. L22. The sequence goes on from NZ_JBFNXI010000012.1 coordinate 22,657, forward strand.
AGGCCTCTTCTCAATCCGATAAAGAAGCCACCGACCAAAATAAGTAAAATAATCAACGTTAGCATCGTTTCATTTTCTCCCCTTCGCATGTTGTCGTCAATCTTTTTGTACCGCACTCCATAATCCAATCAGTACGATGAAGTGTAATGCATTCCGTAACGACATTTTTTCTAGTATTAACTCAAGTGACAGATCGGCTAATGCTAGCTTACACTTGGAGTTAACTCCTAGTCAACCGGTTGTTATGCTGTTATATTTTGTCAGCTCCTTCATCATTGGTTTACTACCACAAGGCTAATGGCTCGATAATAGTTAGTTCCGGATAAACAGAATCTATTTTCGCCAGGTCCTGCTCGGTAAGCTGGATATCTGCAGCTTTTACGTTATTGATAACATGTTTCTTATTACTGGACTGCGGAATCGCAATAGTCTGTCCATTTCGAATGCACCATGCCAATAAAATTTGAAAAACATCTGCATGATACTTTTTCGATATATCTTGTAAAACGTTTTGTTTCGTTAAATCAGCACCTAAGCGGTCTCCTCTTGCTACAGGGGCGTACGCCATTAACGGCATGCTATTTTCTTTCATCATGGGAACTAAATCGTAATCAATTCCTCGATCCCCCAGGTTATAACGGACTTGATTCGTGGCACAGTGGCGACCATTAGACAGCTTTAATAGTTTCGTCATATCGTTCACATCAAAATTAGAAACACCCCAGGATTTAATCTTCCCTTGCATTTTAGCTTGTTCCAGTGCTTCTATTGTTTCTTCCATTGGAATACTGCTTTCCCAATGAAGCAAATAGAGATCTACATAATCTGTCTTCAACCGTTTTAAGGAATGATCTAAACTGATGGGTATCTGTTTTTTTGAAGCATTATTGGGAAGAACTTTTGAGACAAGAAATAAATTTTCTCGTTCAAAAGGTTCAATAGCATGCCCTACCAAACTTTCAGCGTTTCCATTACCATACATTTCCGCTGTATCAATCACTTGAACACCGTGGTCCAAGCCGGCTCTTATCGCTTCAACTTCTTGAGCAAATTTATCTGTTTTATCTCCCATATTCAAAGTCCCCAAGCCTATGGGAAAAACTTCTCTTCCGGCAATCTTTACTTTTTTCATTTCCATCAACTCCTTCATGTTCAGTACAAGAAGTTATTTATCACAAACCACCTGCTCATCAGATGGTCTGTGGTTTCTTTTATATTCAGGAAAAATTTCTACATCACCAAGGTTGTGCTGTCGGTCCAATCGTAAATTCATTAACATTGGTATCTTCCGGCTGATCGATTGCAAATGCGACAACATTGGCAACGCGGTCTGGGCCAATTTGATATTGATTATACATTGCATTTGCACTTTTTGCGGTTTGTTCATCCGTGATTGTTTCAAGTAACTCCGATTTAATTGCAGCTGGATAAATGGTTGCTGTTCTGATATTTGTCCCTTCTTGCGCGGATTCCATACGCAGGACCTCCATTAAATCGCGAACAGCCCATTTCGTTGCACCGTAAACGGCACCACCAGGATAAGCCTTGAGTCCAGCTACAGAAGAAGTTGTAATCACATGACCAGATTTTTGTTGTTTAAATTCTGGAAGAACTGCTTCAAGGCCATTTAAAACACCTTTCAAGTTTACATCAACCATTTGATTCCATTCATCGCTCTTTAGTTCGGACAATGGCGAGTTCGGCATTAAACCAGCATTTAAAAAGATGACATCCACTTTGCCAAATTCCGCTTTTGCTAATTCAACTAATTTCTGATTATCTTCTACTTTTGTAACATCGGTTACTTGGTAAATGGCCTCACCTCCGTCTTTTGAGATAGCTTCCGTCAATTTTTGTAATTTATCTTCACGACGAGCACCCAATACCATTTTCGCACCTTTTGATGCCAATAATTTTGCGGTAGCCTCACCAATTCCTGACGAAGTACCTGTAATAATTACTACTTTGTCTTTGATTGCCATAATATGATCTCTCCTTTATCTTTTGATAGTTATACCTTACACCTTGAAGTCAACTCCAAGGCAAGGCTTTAAAATTATTTGTTGTTTCTTTAGTCATATTTTTGAGAGTACTATTCAATCTATTTCAGTAACAACTTATTTTTCCCTCGATTTAATTAGCATCAGCGAGCGGCATTCTGTATAACCTATCGTCCTTTTCCTGTGGATTTCCTCGAACAACCAATAAGGAAAAGAATACCGATTAGATATCCTGATAAGATTTTTTCAATCACATCACCCCTTTTTCTTCTGGGAATCATGTTACCCCATGAAGTTAACTCTAGGTCAAGTGATTATCATGCTTTAATGTTATTAAAAAGAAACTATTCTTCATGTCTAATGTAAGTCCTAAAACAATGGAACAATTATGCAGTAGTTTTATACAATGAATTTCGAAGTATAATACAGATAAAACTGACCACTAACGAAAGTACACCTACGAATAAAATGTATTTCGTTCCAAATTGCGCGATGATAACTCCAGCTACACCTGATCCAATCGTGGTACCCAAGTTAACAGAAGTCAGGAATAACCCATTTGAAAAATCGGGTGCCTTAGGAGCGGCGGACATCACCCAATATTGATTGATATTTGCACCAATCCCCGCCAGTATCCCCCAAACCAAAATAATAATCGCAGTAGGCACCGTCAGTTCTGCCACGAAGAAAAAGATCAGATAAACAGCAGTTAACGCAATTGGGAAGACGGTTACCGAATGGATAGGGTGGTCTGTAAGCAGTCTGCCAGCTATCACATTCCCGACAATATTGGCCAGACCATAAACAAGCAACATAGCACTAATTATATTTGCCGACATATTTGTTACTACATCCAAATATTCAGCAAGATAACTATATACGCCGAAAATGGCTGCATTTAAAAAGAGAACTGCCAAAATAGAAAGCCACATCATTCCATGCGTTAAAATCTTTAACTGCGAACCGTAAGAAAGTCTTTCCTGCACCGGCATGGAAGGTATAAATAGTATAGTCGCAATAAATGTAAAAATATTGACGATAGCAAAAAAGGACATCGCCACTTGAAGGGAAATTGTATCGGCAATGAAGCTTGCGACTGGAACACCTAAAACCATACCTGCCGAAACCCCTATAAATACTTTGGAGATAGCTTTTGGTGCTTCCTTTTCGCTAACAGAAGCACCTGCAACGGATAAAGCCATCGAGACATAGACAGGATGGAAGAATGCTGGAATCACACGCGCTATTAATGCAACCGTAAAATTGGTCGTAAAGACGGAAATAATGTTACTAATAATGAAAATAACCAGTACCAGTAACATGACTTTTTTTCGATTGATACTAGAAAATACTCATGGCATCGTTGGTCCAGCAATGGCAATGCCCAGGGCAAAAAGACTAACTAATAAACCAGCTGACGAGACACTGACATTAAAATGACTTGCCAAATCAGGGAGTATGCCAATGACACCCATTTCGGTATTGATGATACCAAAAACACCAACTGCCAGGATAAATATAAGCAAACCTTTAGAGTTTTTCATAAAATATAGTTCCACCTCCTCGTAAGTGCTTATCTTTTCAATAACATTCTAAAATGATACAATCCAGATAACAAATACCTATATCAAATAGATTGGTATAACTATTAAGCATAGGAGAGGAAGCTCATGATGGAAATCCGATTGTTACGCTATTTTATTGCGGTAGCGAACCAGCAGAGTATCTCGGGTGCAGCGAAATATCTCCATGTATCACAGCCATCATTATCTAGACAATTAAGTGAGTTTGAAAAGGAATTGGGCACTCCTTTATTTATCAGAGGAAACAGAAAAATCACCTTGACAAATGAAGGTGTGTTCTTATTAAAAAAAGCGAAAGAAATTGTTGAATTAGTGGATAAAACGGAAGCTAATTTTAACCAGCCCGAAGAAATTATCAGCGGCGAAATATACATTGGTGGTGGCGAAACAGAGGCGATGCACTTTATTGCCAAAACATTAAAAGCATTACTTGCGTGTTATCCTAGTATTCAATTTCATTTGTACAGTGGAAATGCAGATGATATTACCAGCAAGTTAGATAGTGGGTTATTAGATTTTGGTATTGTTATTGAACCAATGGATAAACAAAAATATGATTACATACAATTACCCGCTACCGATGTTTGGGGCGTTTTAATGCGTAAAGATAGTCCTTTGGCGGATAAACCATCGATTCAACCAGCGGATCTAATGGATAAGCCTTTAATAATCTCTCGTCAAACAACTGTCGATAATGAGCTATCCGGATGGTTTGGACAAAATGTTAAAGATTTAAATATTACTGGAACGTATAACTTGCTATATAACGCCGCACGTATGGTGGAAGAAGATCTTGGATACGCCTTATGCATAGACAAACTGATTAATACATCAGGCAACAGCAACCTTTGCTTTAAACCATTGAATCCCAAATTAGAGGCTGGTTTGAATATTATCTGGAAAAAACATCAAGTATTCTCCAATGCAGCGGGTAAATTTTTAGAGCAAATTCGAAATAATATTGAAAAATATAATCAAAATGGATAAACCCTCAAATTCTAACATTTATTTATAACATCCAGTATAGTCAATTTTGATCATTATTCTTGACTTAGAGTGGACTCTAGGTATTAGCATTATCATAAAACACAAGGAGGTGAACGACATGCAAGCCAACTGGAGTCAAGAGCAACTTGCTGCTTTTTCCCAAGCTGATGATATGTATATATCGCCATTTTACAGTGATGGCAAAACCCCTGGAACACCAACTTGGATTTGGTCCGTTGTTGCAGATAACAATCTATATGTCAGAGCTTATAATGGTCAACATTCCAGATGGTATCAATCTGCTGTTCAACAAAAAGCCGGAAAAATAAAATTAGCAGGGGAAGAATACAATGTTACTTTTCAACCAGTAGATACCGATCCTGAATTAACAGCAAAGATAGACGAGGCCTATAAAGAAAAATACAGTAACAGTATGTATCTTTCACCTATGTTGGGAAAAGGACCCGTAAGTGCGACCGTAAAAATTTTACCGCGAAATGAATAAAACAGTTTATAAAACCACCTAATCCAAGTTTGATTAGGTGGTTTTATAATAGAGGTTCGATTTCTATTACCTTATTACTTCCTCTTCCCCCGACCGGGCGCGTTGTCTCCCGGGTTGATGCGATTTCCTCCTGGCCAGAGCAGGCTGCCTCCCGAGTTGGTGCAGTTCTCTACCGGCCTGGGGAGGCTGTCTCCCAGGTTACTACGATTCTCTACCGACCAAAGCGGGCTGTCTCCCGAGTTGATGCGATTCCCTCCTGGCCTGGCCAAACCGTCTCCCGAGTTAAAGCGAATCTCTCCCAATCCAAGTCTTATTTATTAAGCGAAGGGACATTAAACTATCCCTCCGCTTTACGCATCCTCGTCCACCCCTTTTTCATCTTCCTTCCATGGCGGATCACCAAATCGATGCAGTTTTCGATTGATTTTATAAATTACAAGCGGCACCAGGAATGCCACAATGGTATAAAAGATCACAATCGGTTCCGGCAATAATTCTAATATACGTGTCCACATGAAATGCCAGCTCCCTATTTCTTCGTCTTATTAACATTACCTGTTGCGTTGATTCTTGACGTAACATTTACATCGAATGTGACATCCGAGAAGTAATTCTCTCCATGATCCCAGTCATCTTTGATTTGTTGCCACAGGTTATAATGATGTTCTTTTAACATTTTGCCAATATCAAATACATCTGTTTTTAAATCCATTTGTGCTGTATTAATCGTTTGTTCGGCAATTCTTTTAATTTCGCGGGATACCTGTTTTTCGATTTCACTTAATGATCCACCTTGAAACAGGTTCTGTGTACCAAACGTTTCCGAAATGTCCCCGCTGGTATCGATATTCACCTGCACATGCATATGTTTTATATCATCAACATTCAGTTTGATCTTGCTTTTGACATCTTTTAGCTCGTACGCAATGTTCTTTTGGTGAATCGCAATTTTAATGTTCCCTTCCTTCCCATTTCCGGTAATCAGGTTTAATCCCTCTGTCTCCAAACCGTTAAGTACGCCAATCATTTGATTATTGTATCCGTTAAAAACAGCAGCACCCATCGATTCGATACTTTTCTTTTTGGGGGTCACAAGGGGAAGTATATAGCTTAGTTTATTTAATAATTTATCCTGCACATCGCCATTTACAATAGGCTGGATTTCCGTGATATTGGCAACACTGTTTTCCAGAATGTCGTCCAGGTAAATGATCGGTATTTTTTCACTTTGCGGTTTGGTGTCCAGGACCTTGCTTGCCTGTCCATTGGCGATAACAACTTTAATGTTTCTGCGCATTTCCGAATTGCGCAGGAACATATCCATTACTTTTCCAAACAAATATGGCTGCTCTGCTACCTTATCCGAAATAACAATGACCTTCTCATGTTCGTAAAAGGGATTCTTACTTGTTTTTTCGGTCATTTGGCGGGAGATATCAAACATACTTTCCCCAGACGATGTGAGATTATCAAATGCCTGCGTGTCACCCCCGCCATCTGTTGGTGTACCGATCCCGGCTGGTACCACAAATTGGTGGGTCAAGGTGATCCCATCTCCGCCGTTCTCCGTTCCTCCTAAATCAATACCGGAACCAACAATAAAACCACGATCTTCAATATCAGTGGTATCCCAACAGCCTGCCAGCATCAATGTCAACGCAATAAATAAGGGAAGTACCATTACAGGTCGTCTCATTTTTGTCTCACCTTCCTTAGCTTGGCAATAATGGTCAGCAAGATCGTAATGAACGTTGTAAAACCGATGGAGACATAGCCTAAATATTTCCCCATGGATGCAACACCAACTAAATCTTCCGGATACATGGCGACTACATACACGATTGGTGACAGGATGCAAACCATGGTGATTTTTGATTTATTTTTAAACATGTTGCCAAGTGCCAATACGGCAATATCCAATGCCATTACCGTTGTATTAAAAATCGCCATGATCCAAATTACGAAAAATATCGATTCAAATCGTTCAAAGAACCCACCCGGTATATCTACTACTTTGGCCAATTCAATCACAGGAAAAATCAGATTGGACGTTACCGAGTTGCCAAACACACCAATACTGGTTATGTACAGGAAGATATATAATACAATAGGGATACATGTCCCAATTACAGCAGATCGTGGTACCTTCTTCGGCCTGTCGACAAGTGACGTATAAAACAACAGGATCATCCCAAATCCCATTAAAGGGGACAGGCTGCTACCAATCCCCTTACGATAACCTGTAAAGCTTGTTTCAAAAACTGGCAGTAAATGATCCAGCCGAAACCAGCCAATATTCAATACAATAACCGCCAAGGCAATAAAAATAATGATCGGCAGGAACATCAAATTTAGACGAAAGATTCCTGCCCGTGAACCGGAAACCGCGTAAATGACTACAAGCAAAAATGTAAGCGACAGGATCTCAAGTGGTGTACGGTCAAATAGATACTGTTTGGCAATATCCGATATTTCCCGTACCTCCAAAGCGGCCAACCATAGGGCAATGACAATAAAAATAAACGTTACAACAACTGCTACTGGTTTGGAAAGAAGTTTGGCTGAATAGGAAACAAACGATTGATGTGGAAAACGGATGGCTAACCTGGCAGCTAACCAGGTAATAAGAATAATAAACCCACCACTAATCAATAGCGATATCCAGCCATCTACGCCAATTGTTTCACCAGCCAAATCTCTCGGTAATGACAAGACACCAACACCGATCATAATGGATGGTATCGCAATCAAGATTTCCCGATGGCTAATTTTTTCATCGCCATATTCAAACCATTTCATGATCCGTTGTCTCCTTTATTTCCTTTGTCTTTCTTATTCGTTTTGTCGCCTTTATAATGGTTATCGCCGGATTTCACGTTCCTTGTGTCCAAATATTGTGGACGTTTCGTTAATACCTGAACCGGTGCACGAAATACAAGATCCTTCCAATCAGACAGAAAACTTGGTGCAAAAGGAGTCGAAAAAGGCACACCAACACTTTTCAAATTAACAATATGAATGTTGAGCATAATGTACGCAAGAATAATTCCATACAGGCCAAAAAACGCTGCCGCAATCATAAATCCAAAGCGAATCATCCGAAAAGCAATCGACACACTATACTCCGGCATGGAAAACGAAGCAATTGCCGTCAATGCCACCACGATAACCATAACCGGACTGACAATACCTGCCTGTACCGCGGCTTCACCAATAACCAACCCACCGACAATACCAATCGTGTCCCCGATGGTCTTTGGTAACCGGGCACCCGCTTCCCGCAATAGCTCCATCGTGATTGCCATTAATAATGCCTCTACAATAGCAGGAAATGGTACCCCTTCCCTTGATGCGGCAATCGAAAAGGCGAGCTTTGATGGAAGCATGCCCTGATGAAACGAAATAAGCGCAACATACAGTGCCGGGGCAAACATTGCAATAAAAGCGGCCAGATACCTTAGTGCCCTAATTAACGTCCCCACTGCCCAGCGCTCATAATAGTCCTCAGGGTTCTGCAGGGCATCACCAATATTAAACGGCATCACTAGTACGAGCGGGGTTCCATCCAGCAGAATAGCAATTTTCCCTTGTAATAATGCGATCGCAACTTTATCTGGTCGTTCCGTATTAGTGATTTGCGGAAACGGAGATAAATAGCTATCTTCAATCCATTGTTCAATAAACCCAGATTCGGGAGCATCATCCATATCAATGGTCTTTAGGCGGCGATTGACTTCTTTAATCAAATCCGGATGAGTCACACCCTCAATATACGTGACGACCAGATTCTTTTTGGAGCGTTTCCCAATCTTTTCCGTTTTAAAGCGCAAATTTGGATCGCGAATATATCTCCTGATCAATACCATATTAGTACGAATATTTTCTACAAAGCCCTCTCTTGGACCGCGAATAACTGGTTCTGTTTGCGGCTCCTCAATGGATCGGGTTTCCCAACCTTTCGTATCCATGATAAGAACTTCATCGATTCCATCCAGGAAAAACACGGTACCCCCATAAAGAATCGCATCAATCACATCATCCATCGAATGTCCTTTTTCCATATCACTTGATACGATCATTTCCTGAAAAATGGTGTCAAACAGAGCCTTCGTATTACTTGGGAGTTCTTTTCTTTCTGTTACACCCTGAATTCTTAAAATAATACTGTTATGTACTTCAGCAGTATTTACCAGCCCATCGATACAAATGACAGCGCATTTATGCTCCGTATTTCGAACGGAGAATGTACGAACGATCAAGTCATTCGGCTGATCCAGCATGGTTTTGATGATTTCCGTATTCTTATCAAGCTGTTTGACCAACTCGACACCGTACCTGCTGCCATCCTTTTGTTTCTTTTTTTCTTGCTTTTTACGTTTGAAAAAACCCATCGCAATCTCTCCCTTTTGGGGACAGTCCCCTTGAGATACCACTCTCCTTTGGTTTCCCATTTTTCATGTTTTTATGCGAAATAGACGAGTATATAACCGGCGATATTTGCCAAACTAACCAAACGAAGAAAATGAACTAGCATGAGCAAAGACAGTGCGCCCGAAGCTAACACAGATGCAGGGTGACCCAATAAGCACGGTATACACATTATTCAGAATTAGGGGAGTGCCTGACATGCATACAATTCAGATAAATAGAAGTGAGGGAATGGAAACAATGGCAAACGCAGATGAACAAAATGAAGAATTAACAGCAGCGGAAATTTCCAGTCTTTGGACATCCTATCAAAATAGTACAATGATGATTTGCGGATTGCGTTATTTTTTGGAACATGTCGATGATGCGGACATTCGTAATGTTCTTGAGGATTTTTTGGCGTTTTCAGAGGAAATTCAAACAACGGTGACCAACATCCTCAATGCGGAAGATTACCCGATTCCACAAGGTTTTACGGAAAACGATGTTTATTTGGATGCACCACGGCTATTTTCTGACCGGATTTACCTGGACCTGATGTTAAATATTGGCAACTTTGACATCGCCATTATGGGATTGGCTATGACCCAGTCAGAACGTGATGATATCATTCATTTTTATGCAACCTGTGTTGATACAGCAAAGCATTTGTTTAAAAAAACAATAAACCTGACAAAAGAAAAAGGATTCTACATTAGTTACCCCAAAATTCCTAAAGCAAGAGAAGTTGAATTTGTTACGAATGATAGCTTTTTGACCGGCTGGTTTGGTGAAAAACGGCCATTATTAGGTGTCGAAATTACCGCACTGGTATTAAATACACGACGTAATGCGCTTGGACAGGCACTTATTGCCGGATTTGCGCAAGTAGCCAAGTCTAAAGAGGTTCGTCAGTATTTTGAAAAAGGACGTGATATTGCCGCGAAACAGCTCAAGGCGTTCACTAAAATTTTAAATAAAGATTATATTCCCGATGGTGCATGCATCTTAACTTCCGAAGTAACCAATTCAACGGTTGCCCCTTTTTCCGACAAGTTGATGATGTGTTTGATAACAACATTAATTGCCTCCGGTCTGGGACAATACGGTACATCGATGTCACTTAGCCCAAGGCATGATCTAGGTGCAATGTATGCACAACATATGGCTGAAGTCGGCAAGTACTCCAACAAAGGGGCCAATATCCTGATCGAACATGGCTGGATGGAACAACCACCGATGGCAGCAGATCGCAAAGATTTGGCACAATAGGCCTTGGCTATGCAAACGAGCCATGAGTCCCGAAATAAAAAATTAGAAATGCTGCTATGGAGTATCGCTTTACCCGGATTTGGCCAATTATTGAATAAACACTACATCAAAGGTATATTTTTTGTCATTTTGGAGTTTATCATTAACGTCAATGGAAATTTTAACACGATTATTGTTCTAAGTTTTAATGGGAAAACACTGGAGGCAGTCGAGCAAACAAACTACCTGTGGCTCATGTTTTATCCTTGTCTTTATTTCTTTGCGATGTGGGATGCATTTCGTGATGCCGGCGGGGGAAAAAGATCCTATTCCTTTATGCCTTTTGTATTTTCCGCTTATTTTGTTACATTAGGTTTAATTTTCTCTCCCGGACTCCGACTATTTGGTATACTGCCGGGACCGATGTGGCTGCCGATACTATTTCTCCCGCTTGGTCTTGCAGTTGGCTTTTTGATTCAATTTATTTTGCTTAGAGGAAAGATAGACAAAAGGTAGCGGTTGCCTGGCTTTCGGTCGATATCCACACGACTGCGGTTGATATATGCACGGATTCAGTCGATATCAGCGTGCTCCGGGTTGATATTCCGTGCTTTTGGTTGATATTCTTCTTTTCCGGCCGATATCCTGTAATTCTGGTTGATATACGAGATTATTTGGCCGATATGGAGCAGGTTTGGTTGATATTCATAAGCAAAAGCGTACAAAAATGGCTGGTTCTCCCTGACATAGTTATCCCTATTCCGCCAAAAATAGAGATAAGCCATCTAAAGGAGAGCATTATGGATATACAGCGAGCACAGGAAATTGTGGAATCATTACCGATGATCAATGTTCATTACCATGGCATTCCCGTTTATATACAAGCACTTGACCCAAACAATGAAACAGCAACCGTTTTCCCGCTTGATGAAATGCACCATTCTCAGCCTGTTGAATTAAGCGGCTTAACAGAGGTTCAACTTGGAAACGAACAACCCGGCTCTTTATAGGTGAAATAATCGGTTTTCGACAAAAAACCATTGAATTTTGCCATTTCCATGTTATAATGAGGACATTCTTATAAGACGCATTCACTCATATAATCTCAGGAATATGGCCTGTAAGTTTCTACCAGTTTGCCGATAACAAACTGACTATGAGTAGCAATGGGAAAGGTGTTATTTCCTTTCTTTTCCTTTCGATGTTACAGCTCAAAGGACTTTGCTCCACTCATAATGAATGGATGCACGGTCGTTTGGGCTTTTTTGTTTGTCCGGGGACCATTAAAGATGATTTGGAAGGGAGAGCAAATAATGCAAAGACTGAAGGATAAAATACGTCAGGAAGGAAAAGTGCTATCGGATGATGTGTTAAAGGTTGATTCATTTTTAAACCACCAAATCGACCCACAGCTGATGAAGGAAATCGGGGAGGAATTTGCTAAACGGTTCCATGATACGGGAATTACCAAAATTCTTTCCATTGAATCATCAGGTATAGCCCCGGCAACGATGGCTGGTCTCGTGTTGGATGCACCTGTCATTTTTGCCCGAAAACGAAAATCACTTACCTTATCCGATAACCTATACACAGCAAAGGTATACTCATACACAAAGAACGAAACAAATGATATTTCCATTTCAAAAGAATTTATTCATAACAACGATATCGTGCTGATTATTGATGATTTCCTGGCGAATGGTCAAGCTGCTCTCGGGTTAATAGATCTCGTGGAACAAACTGGCGCATCACTTGCCGGAATTGGTATTGTTATCGAAAAAGGTTTTCAGTCAGGTGGCAAATTGCTGCGCGATCGTGGTGTTCGTGTCGAATCATTAGCCAACATCTCCTCCCTGAAAAATGGTCATGTCGAATTTTTCGAGGGGGTTCGTGCGTAATGAAAAATACGATGTTGGGGATTCAACACTTATTAGCGATGTACGCTGGTGCTGTTGTTGTACCACTAGTCATTGGCGGTGCCCTCGGATTTCAGGGAGAAGACTTAACGTACCTCGTTTCTATTGATATTTTAATGTGTGGAGTTGCCACCTTCCTGCAGATTTTTAGCAATCGGTTTACCGGAATTGGGCTGCCTGTCGTGCTCGGCTGTACATTTACCGCAGTCGGTCCCATCATTGCCATTGGTGGTGAGTTTGGCGTAGCAGCTGTATATGGATCCGTAATCGCTTCAGGTCTTATCATTATACTAATCAGCGGATTCTTCGGCAAACTTGTCCGCTTTTTTCCACCGGTTGTCACTGGTTCGGTGGTAACCGTCATCGGTATTACGCTCATCCCTGTTGCGGTAACCAATATGGGTGGCGGTGACGGAGCGAGTGACTTTGGTTCCTTATCCAATATTGGGCTTGCTTTTGGAACACTTCTTTTGATCGTTCTTATCTATCGTTTTTCGACTGGTTTTATTCGTTCTATTTCCATTTTGCTTGGTTTAATTGCCGGCACAATCGTTGCAATGATCATGGGAAAGGTCGATTTTTCTGCAGTGGCAGATGCTTCGGTTTTTCGTATGGTAGAACCGTTTCATTTTGGCTTGCCAACATTTGAATGGCCCGCTATCCTTACGATGACGCTGGTTGCAATTGTTTCGCTTGTTGAATCCACCGGTGTCTATTTTGCCTTAAGTGATATTTGTGAAAAAGATTTGCAGGAAAAAGATTTGGCAAAAGGATACCGGGCAGAAGGACTTGCATCGGTGATTGGCGGAATCTTCAATGCCTTTCCTTATACTACTTTTTCCCAAAACGTTGGCTTAATGCAAATGTCAGGTGTGCGTTCACGCCGTGTTATTGTGCTTACTGGATTAATGCTGGTGGCGCTCGGTTTTCTGCCAAAAGTTGCAGCGCTGGCAACCATTATTCCTGACCCGGTTCTAGGCGGGGCGATGATTGCCATGTTTGGAATGATTGTTTCCCAAGGGATTAAAATGCTTGGCGACACCATCTCACAATCACAAGGAAACCCGATGATTATTGCATGTTCGGTCGGAATGGGCCTTGGGGTAACAGTAGCACCTGATTTATTTGCCCACTTGCCAGCAAGCGTACAAATTTTAACAAGCAATGGCATTGTTGCCGGCAGTTTCACAGCAATCATTCTGAATATCGTATTCAACATGCTTCCATCCCGGTCACAAAACAAAAAAGCAGAAACTCCTGTATTGTATGAACAGGAAGCTTAAAATATGGGAAAAACCGCTACGTGATGTTGTAGCGGTTTTTGGCATTATATCAGCGATTCCAGCTCTCCTATCAGCGGTTTTGGACATTATATCAGCGATTCCAGCCCTCCTATCAGCGGTTTTGGACATTATCAGCGATTCCGGCCCTCCTATCAGCGATTTTGGACATTATATCAGCGATGCCGATCTCACCCTGGCCTAAAAACCAACTTGCTATTCTGTTTGTTCTTGTGGCTTCAGAATCAATTGCATCCGCTGGTTAAACAACGCTGGATACGATAAATAACCCAGCATAATACTGGATACAACCGCAGCCGTCAAAAGTAAGAAAAGGACCAGCAGTTGAAATTGCACCGCTTGTACTGGATCAGCACCAGCAATAATTTGACCACTCATCATTCCTGGCAATTGAACGAGGCCAATCGTTTTCTGGCTTTCAATGGTTGGAATCGTGCTCGCTCTAATGGCAGCGACGAGTTGTCTGTGAATGGCCTGTTTCGGTGTTCCGCCAAGCGATAGAATCAATTCTGTCTGATCGTAGTTCGCATCAACTTCAGAGATGAACCGATTAAGAAAGAGAATGGAGAGTACCATAGAATTGCCGATCATCATCCCGCTAATTGGAATGATATACTGGGCAGTTGCTGGTGTAATCTGAAACCCAAGTAAAATGGCCTGGGTCAATATTTCCACAGCGGTAAACGTAACAACTAACTTCCAGGTAATCCCTTTAATAAATGTTCCTTTTTTGCGTGCATTTTGCGTTGCAGCGACAATCATGAGAATAATCATCAAAATAATATAAATGCGATGCTCTGAATCAAAAACAAACTGCAGGAGATAGCCAACAATAAGTAATTGAATAATGGATCGGACGGTAGCAATTACTGTATCTTTTTCCAGCCCCAATTTAAATACTTTGGATAATACGATGGGGATGAAAACAAAAATAAGAGCCATGGATAATGTCAAATAGCTCATCTGTTTACCCCCTTCACGAAATCTTCCACCCGCTCATTTTGGGGATTGTGAAGAAAACCGCTCTCTCCTGTTTCCAATACTTCACCATCCATCATAACCCATGAATAATCACCGATAGTTTCTGCTTGCTCCAGGTTATGACTGATCCAAATAATGGTTGTCCCATGTTCACGATTAATTTTCACAATCAGTTCCTCCATTGCCTCCTTGGAAACGCGATCCAGGGAGGATGTAATTTCATCCAGTAATAAAATGTCAGGCTGATTGACCAGTGTACGGGCAACGGATAGTTTTTGCCGCTGGCCACCTGAGAGATCTTTTATATTTCGTGATAAAAGGCTCTCGTCTAATCCGACTGTGTGAAGCATTTTTTCGGCTTCTTCATCAGTCAAATCCTTTCCTTGCAGTTTACGCGGCAAGGCTAAATTTTTCCGTACACTTCCAGGGATCATTGTCGCGCTTTGCAAGGCCATACCAACTGTTCGGCGTAATGTTACCGGATCATAGTCAGAAGTACGTTTATCTTTAATATAAATTTCTCCAGTACTGGGCGATAACAGACCGTTACATAGCCTGAATAATGTCGTCTTCCCCGCTCCAGATGGTCCGACAATGGTAGTAATCGCACCTTCTGTTAAATCACCGGTAACATTTTTGATAATCGGCGTATCACCTGCCGTATAATTTACACGATTCAATCGGATTGCCGCGTTTTTTTCCGCTGTCATCTTCCTCTCCCTCCTCACTATCTCACTTTAATTTTATTTATTCCTTATCCTTCCCGTACCATGAATACTATACTTGTTGTCCATCTTTTAACGGAAAAATCCAGTACACGAGCGGTGGAATGCCGGGCATGATGTACGCGTTATTAACATGAAAAACCATCATGAAGTTTCATATATGCATGATGGTTTTAACTACCATTATCCCGTTGTTGTGAATTTCATTTGATTAAAATATGCTACAGTTACTTCTAATTGATCTGGCATTTAATTAGTTTTTTTCACATCATCAATATTGTTCCGGATCAATACATTTATAACATATGCGAAATGGTGATGTCTATTTGGAGAACGGTAATATAATTCAAATTCTGTTTGATATTCCCCAGCATAGTTGAATACGAATCCAGCTTATACATTAAAAATTTATGTTTTACACATAATAAAAAAGACACTCAACTGGAAGCGAGGGAACTGTAATGACAAACAAAGACCACTAGTCGCCCAGTAAATGTGTTGGAGATCACTGATATATTTTTCAATATCGAACGGAACTTATCTTGGTGACATTTTATTGCCGGGATTTATCCAGGTTGTTAAGGATGAGGAAATCAAAAAATATTTAATGCGTGGAAGAGAACTTGCAAAAAAGCAAATTAAATTTTTAAACGATACCTTAATAAAAGATGACCTAAGCGAAAATTCAATGATCAATGGTGTCGTTTCCTCGTCAACTGTCGCTCCTTTTTCGGATAGATTCATTCTTGGTGTAATTTCAACGGCGAATACAGCAGCGATTAACTATATGGGACATGCCCTTTCTACAGCATCAAGGGTTGATTTAGCCACACAGTATTCCAAATATCTGATAGAACGTAAGATTCATATAATTGTCAACTAATTTCTATTATATGCAACTTTTTGTTTCTATATATTTAATCTAACTCACTGTTGCTGTATAATATTGTATATAGAAGAAAAGGAGAAAGGCTGATTAATCTAGCTAAGATGGATGCGGAACAATTAAAAGAGGTGTAAGTTTAAAGTGCAGCAGGATAAATGATTGATAAAAACCTTGTCTCCAGTAAAGTGACTTGTAAATAGAGGGTGAGAAATGATATGAGTGAAGAATTAAAACAAATCAATGAACAGTTGAAACAAATGCAGGAACACACAAATAACAGATTTGACAAAGTTGAAAATACATTATCAGATATGAATAACAGATTTGATAAAATCGAAAACGCCCTCTCAGATATGAAAACAGAACAAAATCAACTTAAACAAACTTTACTAGAAACAAATAAGATCGTTAAGCAAAATAGCGAATCCATAAATAAATTAGCTGATAGCCAGCTGCGACAAGATAAAATTCTCGAATCCCTTGCAACTCGTTCCTTAAAACAAGAAACAGAGATTAGGGATATGAAACGTATTAAGTGATTTATTAAATTTAAAGTCAAAGCAAAACAAATAATACACGATCAGAAATGGTCGTTTTATTTATAGATATTATATAGCACTATTTTACTAGGGGGTTATTAATTTGGCAAAAGAGAAGGAAAAAAAGCCTATTTTCAAACGGTGGTGGTTTTGGTTAATTGTTATCGTCGTCGTTATTGGTGTTGCGTCAAACATGGATGATGAAAAGGATGCGGACGGCGAGGATGATTCCTCTACTGTGGAGAATAGTAGTAGAAAATCAGCAGATGAAGATGATTCAGAAGAAGTCGATGCAGAAGAAGAAGCAGATGATAACGAAGACAATAGTGATAATAAAGAAGAGAAAGAAGAAGACGTGCCCAGAGAGCATAAGTCTGCATTAAATAAAGCTGAAACATATGCGAATACGATGGATATGTCTAAAGCTGGTATATATGACCAACTAGTTTCTGAACATGGAGAAAACTTTCCGGAAGATGCGGCGGATTACGCAATAGAAAATATCGAAGCTGATTGGAAAGAAAATGCTCTAAATAAAGCAAAAACATACGCGGACGACATGGATATGTCGAATGATGCTATTTTTGATCAATTAATATCTGAACACGGGGAACAATTTACGGAAGAAGAAGCACAATATGCCATTGATCATTTAGAATAAGATGGATTAAAAACAAACATACAACTTTGGAAATTAATATGGAAAGGTGTACATTCATTTGTACACCCTATCTTATACAACAAAAGGGAACTATGCAGTAAAACACAAAGACACCCTCTTGCATCACAAGCATACAAGAGGGTGTCTTTTTTATTATTTCTTTAAAACTGGATTTGGCTTACATCATGCCCGGCATTCCGCCGCCCATGCCGCCCATGTCAGGGGCACCACCGCCAGCGTTTTCTTCTGGCTTGTCAGCTACTACAGCCTCGGTAGTCAAGAACATAGCTGCTACAGATGCTGCATTTTGCAGTGCATAACGGGTAACTTTTGTTGGATCAACAATACCAGCTTCAATCATGTTTACCCATTCACCAGATGCAGCATTGAAACCAACACCAACTTTTTCGCCTTTTAAGCGTTCCACAACGATGGATCCTTCCAGACCAGCGTTATGTGCGATTTGGCGTACTGGTTCTTCTAAAGCACGAAGAACAATACTTGCACCTGTTGCTTCGTCACCTTCAAGTGTTAATCCCTCAACTTTATGGTAGACGTTCACTAGTGCAGTACCACCACCAGAAACGATACCTTCTTCAACAGCTGCACGAGTTGAGTTCAGTGCATCTTCAATACGAAGTTTACGTTCTTTCAACTCAGTTTCAGTAGCAGCACCAACTTTGATAACAGCTACTCCGCCGGAAAGTTTAGCAAGGCGTTCTTGTAATTTTTCTTTATCAAACTCAGAAGTTGTTTCTTCTGCTTGTGCACGGATTTGTGTCACACGGGAAGAAATAGCTTCAGGGTTTCCGGAACCTTCCACAATGGTTGTGTTATCTTTTGTAACAACAACTTTAGACGCACGACCTAATTGTTCGATAGTTGTGTTTTTAAGTTCCAGGCCAAGATCTTCTGTAATGACCTCTGCACCAGTTAATACAGCGATATCTTCAAGCATTGCTTTACGACGATCACCAAAACCAGGAGCTTTGACAGCAACAACATTAAATGTACCGCGAAGTTTGTTCAGCACTAATGTTGCAAGGGCTTCTCCTTCTACATCTTCGGCAATGAGAAGAAGTGGTTTTCCTTGTTGTACCACTTGTTCAAGTACTGGAAGAATTTCCTGGATATTGCTGATTTTTTTATCTGTGATAAAGATATATGGATTTTCCAATTCTGCTTCCATCTTATCCTGGTCAGTTACCATGTATGGAGAAGAATAGCCGCGATCAAATTGCATACCTTCGACAACTTCTAATTCAGTGTTAAATCCTTTTGATTCTTCAATAGTGATAACACCGTCATTGCCAACGCGCTCCATTGCTTCTGAAATCAGGTCGCCAACTTCCTTATCATCTGAAGAAACGGATGCAACTTGAGCGATTGATTCTTTGGATTCAATTGGTTTTGAAATAGTCTTTAATTCTGTAACAGCTGCTTCAACCGCTTTTTCAATTCCACGACGAACACCTACAGGATTTGCTCCGGATGTAACGTTTTTCAAACCTTCACTGATCATGGATTGGGCAAGTACAGTTGCAGTAGTTGTACCGTCACCAGCAACATCGTTTGTTTTCGATGCGACTTCAGATACAAGCTGTGCTCCCATGTTTTCAAAGTGGTCTTCCAATTCGATTTCTTTGGCGATTGTTACACCGTCATTGGTAATTAATGGAGAACCGAATTTTTTATCTAAAACAACGTTACGACCCTTTGGCCCCAATGTTACCTTAACTGCATCTGCTAATGTATCTACACCGCGAAGCATTGCACGGCGAGCGTCTTCTGAAAATTTAATTTCTTTAGCCATTTTTAAATGTCCTCCTTAAAAAATCGTATGTTATCATTGTTTTAGCCAATAACAGCTAAAATGTCATTTTCGCGAAGAATTAAGTACTCAGTGCCTTCATATTTTACTTCCGTGCCTGCAAATTTGGAGAAGATGACCAAATTACCTTCTGCAACTTCCGGGGCTACCCTTTCACCGTTATCGGTTACACGACCAGCACCAACTGCAACAACTTTACCCTCTTGAGGCTTTTCTTTTGCCGAGTCTGGAAGTACAATACCGCTTGCCGTTTTTTCCTCTTGTTCAACAAGCTCGATTACAACACGATCTCCTAGTGGTTTAATCAATGAGACGACCTCCTTAATTCGTTTCTACTAAGTATTTTTTGTTTTATTAGCACTCAAGAATGCCGAGTGCTAATTCCACTTAATATAATAAATAATACTGAACAAAAATGCAAGTAATCTCTTCTATTTTTTTTATCCATTTTTCTAATATCCATGTTACTGCTACATTTCGAGGTGGTGTCATATTCCCTTTTGTACACATTGCATCAAATGGTATGATGATTGTTTTGTAGAAAGTCAAATTAAATAAAATCCTTAACACAAGTCAATAGTATTTATTATCCCGGTGAAAAATATGCTAAAATATTGGTTAGTGTTTTTGCATATACTATTTTGATACAACTTAACGCAAAAGGAGTCGTTTCATTTTGACAAGAAGATATTGGTACGTCATTCTAACCTATATCATCATGCAATTTTCTGGCATTGTATTTGTGCCACTCATCTATTTTACTACTTCGTTGAATAACTTTGACATATCCATTTATTGGACAATCTTCAGCTTTATTGCGGGGCTTGTGGTGACATTGTTATTAATGAAGCCGGAAATGAAGGCAAATAACAACCGCAACGCAGCGGATTGGGGTTATACCATTGTGTGGGTGATTGCTGGCGTTGTCATGGCTTATGTTTTTCAGGCTATAGCCGTCTGGATCGAAACAAAATTACTTGGCATCCAAAGTAGCTCCGAAAACACGAATATGATCATCAATATTTCACGAATGGCTCCTTTATTTGTGATTATTCCTGCACTGATTGCGCCCATTCTGGAAGAAATCATTTTCAGGAAGATTATTTTTGGCTGGTTCTACAAGAGAATGAACTTTTTCTTTGCGGCTTTGTTGTCCGCCTTGATTTTCGCGATTATTCATCAGGAACCAGAACACTTACTGATTTACGCTTCGATGGGATTTGTACTAGCATTTGTCTATGTCCAAACAAAACGGATCATCGCACCGATTCTCGTACATATGACACTCAACTCGATTTCCGTAATCGTTCAACTGCTCCTGTCTCCGGAGGATCTGCAAAAAATGATGGAACAAGCCGACAAAGTGCAAATGATTCTTATCATATATTAACTGCTAAGGGGGGAAAAACCCCCTGATTGAAGTTTCACTTTATTGGAGGATAATAATGCAAACATCACCGAAAATCATGGCCATTATTTACTTTGTAATGGGAATTTTTTTTACATATATCGCTACGAAAACGGTGACCAACACCATGTGGAACTTTTCCACTATCGTACTGGCCATTATTGCAACACTTCAGTTTGGTGTAGCAATTAGATTAATGCTGATTCATTTTCGGCTCAAACAAAAAAACAGGAAGAAGTAGTGGTCTTCTTCCTGTCAAAATGATGCTCTCTTCTACTTACTTCATGGTAGCCTCGCCAGACTTATGTGCCTGAACTATCCCTTTTCGGCCCGGTAAACTACATATTTCAATCTATTGGCGAACGCCTCGGTCAACAACTGATGATGATCCCAAATTTCATATAATGCAGGATCCAGAGCAACGGAAAAATCAATTTCCTGCTGGGCAAATGCCTCTGTATCAAAAGACTGCCTCATCAACACCTCGGCTACTGTATCTTCCTTAAAACTGTCAACTGTACGAAAGCCAGCCATTTTAAAGATTCTTTTCCAGTCGGACGCTTTTGGAATTTCGTGAAGTCCATATAACGACTGGAATTCACCGAGTTCCTCTTTGGAAAGTGAATCAGCTGCCGTCATTTCCAAATCAATCAGAACTCCCCCTGTGCGCAAAAGCCGCCAATATTCATTTACCGCTTTCTCAATATTGGTAAATACTGTAACGGGCTCAACGATAATCCAATCAAAAGTGCCTGCTTCCAGTTGACTGTTTTCGATGTTCCCTTTGACCAAATCAACGGTAACTTCCCGATCGGTGAATCGTTCTTTTGACTTTTCAATCATGATTGGATGCTGATCCATCGCTGTTACATGGCAGCCATATTGATCAGCCAGGAAAGCAGCCGTTTGTCCTGTCCCGCAACCAGCGTCTAGTATATGATCCGTTGATTTAATCGGAAGTTCCCGGACAATTTCTTTCGTAAGCGGTAGCCCGCCTGGATGCGCTCCACCCACACCAAGGTACGCCAACAAATCATGATACGTGTACCTTTCCATCCACTTTATCCCTCCGTTTTAACGTAATTTAATGAATTCCCCGAGACTATTGTCCAATCATCAGGGGGGGTAAATACATAAGGTATTATTACAGCAGTGAATGATTGATTTCACTTGTTTGCTTTATCTATTGTGAGAAAACACATCAATAGAAGGATACCTTTATGGTTAAGAAAGGAGTAAATTGAAGAATGCCTGTAAATCCTTATTATCATCGATGCATGGAATGCAGGGGCAGACCAGTAAGGATTAGAACGAAAGATGGTCGGGTACATCATGGGATTGTTGATCGGGTCACACCTACCCATGTCTATCTTCGTCCAATGCACAGAGGTCTTGGCGGGTACGGCTACGGATGGGGATTTGGTGGGTTTGGGCTGGGATTTGTCTCAGGAATTGCCCTTGGTGCCATTGCAGCATTTTCCCCACTTTTCTTCTGGTAAAAAAACGGACCAAGATGACGGAATGTGTGGATGATTCGTTTGCCCTCCCTTTAAATACCTTACCGGCTGCTTGCCACATGTTACAAAGCCTGCCAATATAGCGGGCTTTGTAACACTATTTTGGAAAGTCGGACTCCTTTAGAATTGTTTCTGCTGGGACATCCAACATCTGCTCAATGGTACTATTTGTATTCGCTACATAGGATGAAACCATATGATAGCCGGTATTATAACCGGCCCATCGCGGAATAAATCCTTTTCCATACAGCAATTCATAGTGCCTGCGTTCGGCTCTTTTTACGGTACAATTTGGTTGAAGCCATTTTTCCCAGTGATACAAGGCCGTTTTGGATGGATAAAGGGTTGCCCATTTTGCCAGGTGTTCCTTGCCCAGGCGCTCTTCCACGGCCATTTCCGCCAAACCTTCCAGAACAATAGAATCAAGCAAATCCATGTTTGCTTCGGATTTATCAAGGTGTTTTAACCGGCATACATGATTATATTCATGAATCAGCAGTTTCTCCAGCTCAACTTTTTTATTGTATGGGGTGACAAACAAAAACACTTTATCCGGATAGGACAAACCGGATAGCCCGTTAAAATCAGCCTGGAGTTTTCGATTTTGCACATTGGAAGGCAATATAAAGACAGGAACATCGGGGCCATGCCAATCTTTTCGCAACTTGGTCAGTGATGTCTTCACGGTCTCCCAACAATTTTTTTCTTTTAACGATTTGATGATTGACTTATCGTCCGGGCTGGGTAAAAACAGCCCGTTTCTCAGTAAATGCTCATGAATTTCGACAGTATTTGCATGATGAAAATAGGGTTTTAGTCTGCCGCTTATTTGCTCCTGGTGATGTTTTCTTACCTTTATTTTGGATGTTTCCTTATCTTTTTTTGCCATGTACGCGTCAAGCCACTTAGATGTTTGCACAACCGCCATTTACAACCAATCCTTTTCCAAAGTTGAACGATCACTATACTATATGACAGATAACCCAAATTGTTCCGGGACAAAGGGACGGTTCTTCTGTCCCGGCAATTTTTTACAAGAAAAAAATGGTGGGACAAGGATCCTGTCCCTAAAGGTGAGGCAGGAGAACCGACCCGAAACCGGCCCTCTGTCCCTACAATGGATAATGTTTTAAGAAATAGACGAGTGCTTGCAGTTCTACAGCTAAATCAATATGATGGACACGGACATTGTCGGGGACTGTTATTCTGGCTGGGGTAAAATTCAGAATGCCAGCGATTCCCTGGTTGACAAGCCTTTCTGTAATTCCATCCGCTTCACTTGCCGGTACAGTCAGGATAGCCACTTGTACGTCGCCGAGCTTTTCTTCCAGATCGCTAATATGATAGACAGGTATCCCGCCAATATCGGTTCCCACTTTTTCTTTATTGGTATCAAACGCCATTACGATTTTGGTGTTGTTGTTTTTCATAAAATTATAGTGCAAAAAAGCCGTACCAAGATTTCCGACCCCAATGAGGGCAACCTCGGTTGTTTCATCCTGATCCAGCGTTTTCCGGAAAAAGCCAAGCAAATATTCTACATTATAGCCATAACCTTTTTTTCCCAAAGCACCAAAGTAACTAAAATCACGACGAATGGTGGCTGAGTCCACTTTAACTGCATCACTTAATTCCTTGGAGGAGACGCGCATTTTCCCCTGAATGTGCAGATTGTTTAAAAACCGATAATATAGAGGTAATCTTTTTGCTGTTGCTTGCGGAATCTTATTTTGCTCCACCGTTATCCTCCCCTTGTTCGCGATGATAGTCACCGGATTTTCCGCCTTTCTTCGCTAATAAGCGTGTTTCTCCAATGATCATGCCCTTATCAATCGCCTTACACATATCATAGACGGTTAATGCTGTCGCAGTAGCAGCAGTTAATGCCTCCATTTCCACTCCTGTACTGCCTTTTGTTTTGACAAACGCTTCTATTTTCAATTCAAACACGTCATCTTTGACATGCCAATCAAATGAAATATCGATCCCTTTCAATGACAATGGATGACACATGGGAATCCAGTCAGATGTTTTCTTTGCCGCCATAATACCGGCTACTTGAGCGACCGCTAGTACGTCGCCTTTTTCTATTTGATAATCGTTGATTTTTTGATAAATTTCTTCTGAGACTTTAACACTGGACGCAGCAATGGCCGTTCGTTCTGTCTCAGCCTTTTCACTTATATCCACCATATGGGCTCGTCCCTGTTGATTAAAGTGTGTGAAATCCGCCATTTTTTCAACTCCATTTCGCTTTCAACCGTACTTCTTATAGTTTAACAGAAACAGGAACAGAAGTCGTGATTTATTTCACATTCAAAAACCGCAGTCGAAATGATCTACCTTATACTTTCTAACCTTCCAAGAATACGATACACTAATGTGGATGAGGTGAACGATTTATGATTATCATGCAACTAAATGGTATTTCCAAATCCTTTGGCGCGGAACAAATATTATCGAATATAAAATTGGAAATAAAAGATAAAGACCGAATTGCTATTGTCGGGAGAAACGGAGCAGGAAAATCTACCTTGCTGAAAATAATGGCCGGGGAACTTTCCCATGATGAAGGGGAAATACACAAACCAAAAGATCTTTCCATTGGCTATTTGTGCCAGCATACAGGACTTGAATCCGATAAAACTATCTGGGAAGAAATGCTGACGGTTTTTCAAGACTTAATGAAACAAGAAAAACGCTTGCGAATCATGGAACAACAAATGGCAGATACAGATTCGCTTTCCCAAGAGGATTATCAACAGCTATTACATGACTATGACCGGGCACAACAAGCCTTTACAGCAGGTGGCGGATATCGTTACGAGGCAGAGATAAAATCTGTACTGACGGGGTTAAATTTTCAGGACTATGATGACAGCACCCCGATCAATGCATTGAGTGGCGGCCAGAAAACCCGGCTTGCCCTGGGTAAACTGCTGTTGATGAAACCAGATCTGCTTATCCTTGACGAACCAACCAACCATCTTGATATTGATACACTTGCATGGCTGGAAAATTATTTAGCCGGTTATCCCGGAGCGGTTACTATTGTTTCCCATGACCGCTACTTTTTGGACAAAACCGTGACGATTGTTTATGAGATCTCTTACCATCATACAAAAAAATATCATGGAACCTATAGTAAATTTTTAGAACAAAAGGCCCAGCAATTTGAACAGGAAATGAAAGAATATGAAAAACAGCAAACAGAAATCAAACGAATGGAAACCTTTATTCAAAAAAATATTGTCCGGGCATCGACAACGAAGCGCGCTCAATCCAGACGAAAACAATTGGAAAAAATGGAGAAACTGGATAAACCTGCCGGGGAGGAATCATCAGCAAATTTCACATTTGAGATTGCCCGCAGAAGCGGAAATGATGTACTAAAATTAAATGATGTTTCCTTTCGCT
Organism: Lentibacillus sp. L22; assembly: GCF_040812445.1. NCBI lineage: Bacteria > Bacillati > Bacillota > Bacilli > Caryophanales > Bacillaceae > Lentibacillus > Lentibacillus sp. L22. The sequence continues at coordinate 48,572 of NZ_JBFNXI010000012.1, forward strand.
ATGACGATGATAAAAAAGAGCTGTTTTCCCACGTCAATTTGCATGTCAACCGCGGGGATCGGGTTGCACTGGTTGGACCCAATGGCGTGGGGAAAACGACCCTGCTTAAAATAATACTTGGAACCTTAAAACCAAATCATGGAACGATCCAGCTTGGTACCGGTGTACAAATTGGCTATTATGACCAGGAACAAATGACCTTAACCCCGACAAAAACCATCTTGCAGGAATTATGGGATGACTATCCAACCATCAATGAACGAGATATTCGAACCGTTTTGGGCAACTTTTTATTCTCCGGGGATGATGTTTTAAAACAGGTACATTCCTTAAGCGGCGGCGAAAAAGCCCGTCTGTCATTAGCCAAACTGATGATGCAAAAAGCCAACTTACTTATCCTTGATGAACCGACAAACCACTTGGATATTGATAGTAAGGAGGTACTGGAGGCAGCATTAATGGATTTTCCGGGAACCATTATCTTCGTATCCCACGATCGATATTTTATCAATAAAATTACCGATCAAGTCGTCGAGATGCAACATGATGGGGTTACCGTCTATTTAGGTGACTATGACTACTATCTGGAGAAGAAGCAAGAAGAAGCGGAACGGGAGCAAATAAAACAAGCGAACAAAATCGTACCTGAACGCGAGCCAAAAAACAAATCGGCCTCCACCTTCCAGGAAGAAAAGAAGCGGCAAAGTGAACAGCGAAAGAAGGAACGTAAAATTGCGGAGCTTGAGACAACCATTGAACAATTAGAAACAGAACTAAGCCATTTAGAACATAAAATGGCGGAACCAAAAATTTATCAAGATCATGAAAAGGCATTGGAACTAACTACAAAAACGGATAAACTACGTGGAGAAATCGAACAACTAATGGAAGAATGGACGGAATTACAATAAAGAGGAACTTTCTCAGCTTGAAAAAACATACTAAGATTAGTGGGTAAGGTCATCGACGGGTGACTTTACCCACTAATCTTAGTATGTTTATCTTAAGTTGAGAACTGTGTGCGTCTATTCCGCAGTTATCCACAGCTTAAAAAAGATGAATACTGTCTTGTTTAGAGTTATGCACATTATCAACAGATTTTTCGTGACTTACCCACAATTATTGTCCACATATTCATGAGGGAATATAAAGGACATCGATTTAGATATCCACACCTCTGTTGATAGCCTGTTATTAAGTTAATAACAGGCCTGGATGGGCATTCATATCCCAGCCTGCACGTTTGCCTTGCTCGTAAAAAATTGTTCCGGCAGCACCGATCATCGCTGCATTATCGGTGCATAGTTTCAATGGTGGTATTAATAATGGGATACCGGTATCAGCAAACCGCTGATCAAGTGCGGTGCGGAGACCTTGATTCGCCGCGACCCCGCCGGCAACAATCACCTGTTTTACCCCATATTCCATTGCCGCTTTATAGGTTTTTTCCGTCAATACCTCAACAACACTTGCCTGAAAACTGGCTGCAATATCTTCTTTTCTTAATGTCTCTCCACGCTGTTTGGCATTGTGAATCGTGTTGATAACTGATGATTTTAATCCACTGAAGCTAAAATCATAACTTCCTTCCTCCAGCCATGCACGCGGAAAGGCAATCGTTTCTTTGCCTGTACTTGCAAGCCGGTCAATTTGCGGACCACCGGGATAAGGTAACTCCAGCATTCGGGCAACTTTATCATAGGCCTCGCCGGCTGCATCATCCCGGGTTTCTCCAATGACTGCAAAGTTTCCGTGCTCACGCATCAAAATCAGTTCCGTATGCCCACCGGAAACAACTAAAGCCAACAAAGGAAATGCAAATTCACGTTCGAACCGATTTGCATAAATATGTCCAGCAATATGATGTACGCCAACGAGTGGCTTATGCTTGGCAAATGCTAGTGCTTTTGCCGTACTCACCCCTATCAACAACGCACCAACTAAGCCCGGTCCCTCCGTAACTGCAATCGCATCAATATCATCCCATGTCAACAGGCTCTCTGAAAAGGCCTCTTCCAGCACGACCGTCATTTGCTCTACATGATGTCTTGATGCTATTTCCGGCACAACGCCACCAAACCGTTTATGGCTCTCAATTTGTGAAGCAACCACATTGGCAATAATCTCCCGGCCATTTTTAATAATAGCCACAGCTGTCTCATCACAGCTAGTCTCAATCGCTAGTATATATTTATCTTTTTCCATTTAAATTCACCCACATTACTATTGCATCTTCCTGGTTATCCACATAATAATTTTTCCGTATACCACCCGGCACAAGCCCAAATTTCCGGTATAGATGTTGAGCAACCAAGTTTGATGTCCGAACCTCCAGGGACAAGCGTTGGCCACCCAAACGAACAGCCTGCATCATCACATACTGAAATAATTTCTCGCCAAGCTTGTTTCCCCGATAACCAGGCAAGATAGCAATATTCGTTATTTGCGCATCATCTGCAATCCCCCACAGACCAGCATAACCGACAATTTTATCATCTATTACGACAACAAAATAATGAGCAAACTGATTATCCACCATTTCTTGTTGAAAAATATCCACCGTCCATGGTGTTGCAAATGTTGCTGTTTCCACTTCCATCACCTGATCAATGTCTGTAACTTTCATGGGACGAATCACCAAATTAGCCATTCGATTTCTGTCCTTTTTGTGCCTCTAACCATTTTGCTTCAGCTTCAGCCAAACGCAGATACTGTGGTGTTAAGGTGTGCGTGTTGTCAGGGGCTTTGTTCAGTCCTGCCAAAGCCAAGTGTGACGGATTTGCCAAATGACAGGAACCCTCCGGAATTACGGCTAACGACCTCATCTCCTGATTGATTATTTCCTGATAGGCCGATATATCCGGACTCAAAAATAGTACCTTTTGTTCGTCGGCTGCCAATTGCTGCAACCAGTCAAACATTGCCACATTTTGCTCCTGTTTAACCAATACCGGTTGACCATTGCGCCATTGATATAGACCTGTATAAACATTTCCTCGTCGTGCATCAAAAAATGGACATATCAATAAATCAGTTAAACTTCCTTGATGAGCTAACACCTGCAAGCTTGAAACACCGCTGATGGGAATATCTAAAGCCCATGCCATCGCCTTTGCTGTAGCAAGACCAATCCGTACACCAGTAAACGATCCTGGTCCTTTGGCAACAACGATTTTATCCAACATATCAGGGGGCACACCCGTATCCCGCATCAATTGGTCAATCGCTGGCATTAACCGAACTGAATGATTCTTTTTTATATTTGTTACTAATTCACCAATCAAAACGCCATCTTTATGTAATGCGATACCGAGTACTTGATTGGATGTATCTATCGCAAGTAAATTCATTCCTGTAACTCCTCAAAACATAGATTATAAGTGTGTGCAAAGTGATGATTGCAGCGTTTCCGCATTGAACAACCGCTTTATGAACCAATGATTTCAGCAACAACTTTTTCAAAATGAGCACCGTATGGAGAAAACGCCAATAAACGCGAATGTTCATCTAAATATGTCAGGCTTATATCCAGCCGTTCAGGCGGTAAAAATTCTTTAATAAATTGTGCCCATTCAACAATGGAAATACCCTCACCATTAAAATACTCGGAGAAACCTATATCCTCATCTGAATCCTCCAACCGATAAACATCCATATGATACAGTGGAAGTACCCCCTGATATTCCTTGATAATCGTAAACGTTGGGCTGTTTACGGTACGTTTCACGCCAAGTCCTTTAGCAATCCCTTTTGTAAAGGCAGTTTTCCCGGCACCCAAGTCACCTTCCAATGTAATGACATCACCTGGCATTAATAGTTTAGCGAGTTGTTGTGCCAATGTCACGGTTTCACTTTCCGAACGGGTTTCTATTGTATGATTACTCATCTGCGTTTCACCTGCTTCAAATGTGTATAGCCTTGTTTTTTTAATGGTACCTGATGTCCATGATCCTGTAAATAAACCGCATCATGATCTCTCTCTGTCACATAGCCAATTTTTGTTACTTTGACTCCTGTTTCCTGTGCAGCTTGAACAACCTTTGACCAATCACTTTTCGGAACAGTACCAAGCAGTTCAAAATCCTCTCCGCCGAATAATTGCCATGTTCGCTGCTGTTCCGCCGTAAATTGATGGAATGCATCGCTCACAGGTAATTTGGCAAAATCCAATACAATGGTTACCTCTGATGCTTCAGCAATTTCCGCAGCCTCATTAGCTATCCCATCACTAATATCGTTCAATGCCAATCGGGAAAGTCCTTCCAAATTCCAGGCAAAAGCAACCCGTGGTGAAGGCATTTGATGTCGCTTCACATAAAATTCATGATCATTATAGTTACCTGGATTTGTTAGTATGTGCAACCCTGCACGAGAGTCCCCAAGTGTCCCTGTAGCAAACACTACATCATCGGCCTTTGCAGCATGACGATAACGCGACTTGCCTCTGGGAACATAGCCAATAACTGTAATTGAGAGGGATAATTCTTTACCGGCAACCGTATCTCCGCCAATCAAATCCATTCGATAGGTTCCAGCCAGTGCTTGCATACCTGTCACGACTTGTTGAATCACTTGAGGCTTCCAATGTGATGGAATAACAATCGATACAAGATAAAAAGCTGGCTGTGCGCCCATGGCAGCCAGATCACTAACATTCGCTGCGAGTGCCCGGTAACCAATATGAAAAGGGTCCATTGTTTTACACGAGAAATGTATATTTTCTACAAACGTATCAACCGCTGTAACGATGTCCTGACTGGTTTGTCTGAATACAGCGGCATCGTCCCCCACTCCCTTTATTAAGGATGCTTGTTTGTAGGAAGCTTGTTTAATGGTATTAATAAAAGCAAACTCATCCATCTTCATCACCAATCTTTACTAATGAATTATCTCCATCATAGCAAAAAGAATTATAAAGTGAAACTTCATTCGGTGAGGGGCACGATGAACAGGGCATTCTGTAACAATTTATGGGGAACTTAATCAGAAAAAGTGAATGATAAAAACGGCTCTTAACCAAAATCTATAGTTGACAGATTAGATGTAATTTATAGGCGATCGCTACGGAAAAACACTACGCTTTCCGTGTTTTTTCCGTAGCTAATTAGTTTATCATTTGAAAATCCCCCTTGTATTCAGCATCATATTATCTATCCTTCGTCATCTTCAGAAAAACAACAGCCCGATGGCGATTGGGAAGAAACTATAAACCAGGATAATGAAACAAAAACCCATGATATCTTTCACTTTCAAACCCGCAACAGAAAGAAGCGGAAGTGCCCAGAATGGCTGAATCATATTTGTCCACGCAGATCCCCAAGCCACTGCCATCGCTGTTTTGGTTGGATCGACGCCAATATCAATACTAGCCGAAACCAACATGGGTCCTTGTACAGCCCATTGCCCCCCGCCAGATGGTACGAAGAAATTTACCAAACCAGCACTTAAGAAAACAAATAAAGGATAGGTAAATTCATTTGAGATACTGACGAACCATAGTGACATGCTCTCTGACAGTCCTGAGTCCACCATCATCCCCATAATACCCGCATAGAATGGGAACTGGATGATGATGCCGCCAGCATCCCTGACCGCATGATTCACACTGTTTAAAAATCTCCTGGGTGTTCGGTGTAACAGAATTCCCAGAAACAACATGATTAAATTGACAATATCAATGTTTAAATCAAAACCATTTGCCGAAAAGTGGTAAATAATATATGTAAGACCAAAGATTCCAATAATAAGTGAAACAATCCGACTGTTCTCCAAACGCTCTGAGGGTGTCTGGGCCTGTAATTCCGGCTCTTCAAATTCCTCTTTAAAACCGGTATCCTTCCAGTCAATTTGGTTTTGAATTTTTCCCTCTTGTGTCTTGAGCAACATCCTGTTCAAGAATGGTAACGTAATGAGCAATATAAGGATGATGAACAAATTAGAACCGCTGAACAAAGTTTCCGTAACTGGTATCGTCCCAATCGTATCTTCCAAAAAGTGACCTGGAGTTGCTACCCACAATGGAATAGCTCCGGACAATCCCCCATGCCAAAGCAAAAAGCCGCTGTACGCACTAGCAATGAGCAGGCGATAATCGGCAGATGGCACACGTTTGGCGACCTGGAGAGCAAACAATGCTCCTCCAACCAGTCCAAATCCATAGTTAATCAAAGAAGCAACGATTGCGGTAATTGTTACAAGTATAACCGCCTGTGCGGGTGACTTTGCCAATGCGCTCGGTTTTTCCAATAACCTTTTCACGACCGGTGTGTTAGCCAGCACATTACCAGTTACGACAATGAGGGACATCTGCATGGCAAACTCTAGTAAATCCCAGAATCCATTGCCCCAATAGTCAATCATTTGAACCGGTGTATTTCCCATCACGAACATACCTATCAAAAACACGACAATTGTTAGCGTGATCGCAAATAAAAAAGCATCAGGCAAATAGCGCTGTACAAAACGGTCAAAGAAGTTCGTCATTGTCTTCATATCTGTCAACCCCCTTTTGTGATTTTTTCCCGTATCATGAAAAGTTGTTAAGTTAAAATTTTCACTTTCGTTGATTTCAAGCTATTTAACCTAGCTTTCACACCAAGAAAATTGCAGTAGAGCTAATATCCATAAGCGTCCACTGGGAACGATATTTTGCAATTAACAATTGAGTACAAAAAACACCCCTACTTTTGGTATAGTTGATTTGGCGAAAATCACTACCTAAACAGAAGAGGTGTCTCTACTATGTTAGCGAAACCGCTAAATGAAACAACATCAACATTCAACTGACTGTTTTTTACACATGCATACTTTTTTGTCCCCATCACCCTTGATACTATTTAAAACCATGTTGATGACGGGCGCTTTCATGCTGCGAAAACCCGAAAACTGGATTTATAGTTTTCTTTCATCGTACTTTTTACAATACCTCTAGCTAATTAGGGACTTAGCAAATAAAATCCTTTACTTATCAGTGGGGGTGAAGGAAATACCTGTATCCATATGACCTATCAATAATCCTCTTCCAGATAGTCAATAATTGTTCTGCCCATTGAATACGTAAATGAAAATTTACCATACATAACAGAAGGTGTTTCCAAAGGCTCAATTGGCTTCAAAAGGGATGCCGGATCGCTCTCAGGGAAATTAAATATGATATCCTTTACCTTGATATCATATGTTTCCGCCGTAAAAGGCAAAGGAAACTCAATCACTTCGCTAATTGCTGCACTCCCACCCTCTGGTTTAGGGATTTGGCGATGGGCATAATAATTCAAATGTCCTCCCATTTTATCCACCACTTCATTCCCAACATCTACAGTAGCCTTAATTACGGGGCTTCCATCAACAGTCATCGTTGAGGTTAATTCGTTACCATTGAATTCCCTTTTCAACGAACCGGGCAATGCAGGTACTCCCATGGACTCACGTACATAGGTTCTCATCAAACTTGAGCTATTGAAATAATGGGCAAAAAACCGTCCAGGAATACTGATTGTCCCATTTGCAGCCAAGCTATCATGATCAGCTATTTCTATTGTTAAGTATGACAAGCCAAAAGAGCCAAATCCGCTGGTCTGATCTGCATCGGGCACTTCATACATGTTCAGCTGAACCAAACCATTAGGATGCGGCTTCAATCCTGGGGGAAGCACTTCACGAAGCGCGTTCGTATCTGCTTTATATCCCATGATTAGCATCCAGGCATCTCTGATTAATTGGGGGGTAGGGGGGATAGCCCACTTATTCCTGGGCATCCCTGTAAAAGGTACATTGTTTTTCATTAAAATTCTCCTCTCTGCAAGTGGTATAGTCACCAACTCAGACCGTAGATTTATTTTTGGTTACTGCAATTGCGTCGAAACACGATACAGCTTCTATCGATATATAGGTAATATTACCCATCCTACCCCACGACAATGAATCTATCTAATTCTTTTTCCCTTTTGCTGGCCCTCTACGCCAACCAGGTTTCGGAAAAGTCCTGGTCAGCAGCCCGTTTTGGATACGATGCTGTATCATTTCCCGCCTTGTTTTATGAGGATCATGGTTAATTACCAACGGAGAACGGGGTTTAGCTGAGCACATCAGCACAAAACCCGCTTCATAGTCCTCCGGATAATAAAGGTAGGCTCCACTTTGGTCAACCTCTCCTTTTTGAAGCTTGGCAGCACAGGACAGACACCAGCCTTGCTCACATGCACGTGGCCAGTACAGGTCCGTTTTTGATACTTCATAGAGCAGGTACTCCTCGGAATCAGCCTCAAAATCGACTTCACAATCAGGGCGGTTTACATGGACCGGATAATGTTCACTCATAACTCTATCAAATCTTTCATTGTTCCGTCTGTTCCGTACAATGAAATTATATCCGCTGCCACAAAATTGATTTTGCAAGTTGTTTTCATTATCTTACCCCTCTCTACAATTCTACGGGTTCAATCCAACCGGTGGCGTAATAATAGGAGCATTGTACAATGCGCCACACGATATTCAACTCTTCCTCGTCTCTTGGTGCATATACAATGAAGTTCTGGGGTGGAAGTGCCCCCGCCATATAGATTACAAGAGGATGTATGCATGCCCATCCCCTTTTAAGTACATGTTCTCCCCATGCAAGTTCAAGAGGCATATGGATACTCCCGTCCGTCCGGATCAGCGCAAATTCCTTATCCCTGATAAAAGCCTCCTCCGTTCCGTCTGTGGTGTCCTCCATGTTGAGAGCCAACGCCGGTACATTCAGATCTGTCGGTTTTAAGGAAACACCAGGCAAACCCGCCGCCCTATCCAACAGCTCATTCCGCAAATGCTCCGGCGACATTTCTTCTTTTTGCAGACAAGGATATTTCACTTCTACCTCAGGGGCTTTTCCTTCCCTTTTTGGCAGTTCTTGTATAATTGGAGGAATATCAACTGTAATTCTTTGCTTTTTATTATCCAAAACTATCATAGTGAACGCGGGTTACGTCCACTTCCCTTTCTCCAAGCAACTTTCGCATGGCTTGAACCATCACTGGCGGGCCAGCGATATAGAATTCATATTGATCCCAGGGTTTATTGATATAGTCTCCAACTACATTGTTAACAAAACCTACTTCTCCATCCCAGTCTTCGTCAGCCTTATCTACCACGGGTATAATTGAACCGCCTTTAATCGATTCAAACAACTCATTAATCTCATCCATCAGAACCAAATCATTCGGTGTGCGAGCACCGTAGAACATCATGCATTCTTGTTCCATTGAATCACCCCATAATGACATTTGACGTACCATACATAGAATGGCAGAAATACCTGTACCACCAGCTACAAATATTTTCGGCCGTTTCGTCTCCCTTACAAAAGCTGCTCCGTAAGGCAATTCCAACGTTAATTCCGTGCCGGGGGTTAAGGTATGCATCGTTTGACTTCCAGGCCCATTTGGGTAACGCCGAACGATAAACTCAAGTTCATGTCCCCCCGGCAAATTTGACATTGAATAACATCTGCGCAATCCCCCACCCAGGTTAAGGATTGCATACTGTCCAGGTTGATAAGGGGCTGGTCGGTTTAATCCCAAACGAATTAATGCTATCTCATCCGTCAGAAGCTTAACATCAGTTACCACCGCGTTATAATCAGCGGTTGTAAGATGCTCTTCAGGCTCTTCCAATAACCTGGCTTTTAAAGTGACATCGCTTTCAGGAATACTTTGACACAAAATGATACGATTTTTCCTGCTATCCCGTTTAGTAAGAGCGGGCGCGTCCGGTAATAAAGTCTTTACCTGGCCATCTACCAGTGTCGCCTTACAGGTACCGCAACTTCCCCATCCGCATTCAAACTGGGGCCATACTCCCTGTTTTCTTGCAGCAGTCAATATCGTCTCGCCATCTTGTACTTCAAACGATACATCTGTGTTTTGAACGGTAACTACATACTCTCTCATTACTGTTCAAGCCCCAAGTCCACTAGAAAATCATGGTGACTTTTGCGGACCGCTTTGGTTACATCCTCAGCACTCATCTGATGAGGAGCCTGTTCAAACAAAGGTGCCAGTCCATCTATTGCACGATAGGCAAGACCTCTCCAGTCTTCGATCCAATTTTTCAGAAGATCCTGATTCTCTGATCTCCGCTCAACTGAATATTTGACCAATTCTTTTGTCCAATTTTTAAAACGATCGGTATCCAAATTAAAATTATTGTGCATCAAGTTCAGGAGCTCATCTCCATTTTTGTATGCCAATTGTGCAAATTGTACATTATACAGGGCATCGTATAATGGTTTCACAACAAGATTCAACGCGGCAAAACTTTCGCCCCAATCATATGCAATCATCAGTTTTTCCAACAGTTCACGCATTGGCTGCCAATGGGGATCTTTTTCCCAAATCGTCCGGGTCGACTCTGTATCCGCAAGTTTTGGCCTGTTAAGTTCGAGTGACAATACTTTTGCAAAATATGAATTATGCTGTAAACGACGTAATTCATCGCCACCCTGGAAATAACCAACATTGGAAATGTAAGCAGACGGCGCAATTTGAGCCATATATAAAGCAACAATTTGTAAAATGTGTCCTGAAAAACGATACGGAATATAAAGATATTCGAGCGTATTGATCCAGCCTTCCGATAGCTTTGTGTAATGATCTTCATCTTTCTCAAAGTCATCAATCAGATTTCCAAGATATAATTCTTTTTCATTTTGCAATGTGACATAATCACGATAGGTTAACCGTTTCGGGTCACGGAACGCCTCCCAATCATCTACCTGAAACTGCGAGCCTTCCCTGTACTTCAAATACCACTGATTCATGGGTGCATTTTTATCAAGGTGGAAAGGAGCAGGGTTGTTTCCAAAAGTATGGTTGAGCTTATGGCTGACGACCTCATATTCACTTGGAACGCGTCGTTCTGTCCATAAACTCCATGTCGCTTTTCTTTTCCTTCCCCTTTTAGATCTATTCGCCATTTTATTGTTCCTCCCTTTCTAAATAGAAGATCAATCCTTCATCGCCGTTTTCTTTCATTCGTCCAGCGAACGAAACGAAGGTGTTCGTAACTTCAAACCAAGTAAACGGCCGGCCCAGTGCTTCTTTTAAACTGTCATACGTTAAATAGCATGTTCCGGGTGTATGAATCCGGGTATATGCAGCGCCTTCCTCAAAAGTTACTTCGGCATCCGGGTTATCATTTTCTATCGCATCCAACAGTGCCTCAGCCATATCAGGATCCCTAGTTATGGGCCCTACTAATTTTTTTCTTTTTTCCAAAGTCAATGCGACCTCCTACCGATTTCATGTTTTTGATCAATCCATCAATCAGCGGTACAACGTTTATACTTGTTTGTATCTCCTTTGGGGAACCCGATATAAATTTGTTCCCCCTCTACTTTTACTTCGTATTGATAGAGTTGGCAGTTTTTCGGATTTACTCCACCGCCATCGTTTATTGCAAATTGCCAGTGATGTGCATGGCAAGTAAGGACGCCGTTTTCCAAATCTCCATCCGCAAGATACATTTCCTGATGCGGGCAGAGACCTTGATAGGCAACAATATCACCTCCATCTAAATGTGCCAGTAATACAGTGTGCCCTTCAATTTCTACGTCGTCCATTTCCCCCTCCCATAAATCATCCAGTGTCATCGCCGGAAACCATTGAATTGTGTCAGTTTTAACCATGGTACGACACCTCGACAAAGTCCATCGGTTTCATGCCGACATCTGTAACCGTCATATTATCCCTTTGTACCTCGCCATTGAATATCACTTTCAATGGCGCATTTTGGGGCTCCACCCGGGTCCCAACCGTGTGATACGCAACTACTTCAGCTACCTCGGACATTGTGTTATCTGATTCTACTTGTACCAATATTTGAACAAAATCTTCACTATGAGCAGCCACTAACGGAACCACTGCCATACGACTTCATCTCCATTCATTAGCAATATTTACGCTACCTTCCAGAATATTTTCTGCATACCCCGGAAGGCAACGTCGTCATTTACATATCCAGGGACAATCAAACCAGTTTCACTTAAACTTTTATACCTTTTGCCCAGGCAAAGTTGTCTGCATCTTGTCCCATCGTTTTTTGTGTAAGACCCATATAAGAGATGGCCCCCGCAGGCGTTGGAGGCTGAATTTGACCGCCAATCATACGATCAACAATGCTCTCAAAGCTGTCATACCGACCAGGCTGCGTGTCAAAAATCCATTTACACGGCTCCGAACAGAAGGAATATTTTCTGCCGTCTACTTCCGATACATACGGATGAATATGATTCTTTTGCGGATCGGATGGTCGGACGATTGGAAGATGACACGTATTACAGATCATAGGCAATGTCTGGGGTGCTAATTTTTCCGTCTTGCCTTCTCGTGCATTCTTCGTTATTACGTCCCACTTTTTGCCGTGGTTGGCGTTCCAGCCAGGATATTTCTCCTCCAGCCATTCTCTTTCTTCTGGTGACACACCAGCATCAGGGTTCCACCAAACGGCATTTCTCCAGAACCACACACCCAGTTGTTGACCGTGGTGGAACCATTCAAGTTCATCCAGGAAGATGTCCCAATACCATGGTTTTTTCATGCCAAAGTCAGTAAACATGTCAAGGAACTGTTTCATTATCCATTCTTCCATAAACTCTTTAAAGGACATTGTCCGGTGTTCCAGCGGTGTATAGTAATCCATGGAAAGCCCTGTCAAAATGGCAAACAATCTCCATGAACGCCACCACATTAAATCGACCATTTTCTGTGCTTCTTCTTTTTTACCGTTTTCCATCATGATACGGAGTGTAGGTTCGCCAATCTGCGCGTGTCGAGATTCATCGGTCTGGATACTGGATATAAGCGACCCGAATTCGACATCACCTACACTTAACGCATCTGTTGCCATTCCAAGAAATTGCAGATTGGTAAATCCTGTTTCAAACGTAAATGGCATTTGCAGCGCCGTTGAGGTCGCATCATTAGCCACAACCATATCGTCGAACTGACTTTTTGAAGCAATCGCAGCCCAATTTTCCGTGTGATACGCTTTATGGGCGAAATCAAACTGTGGATGCTTATCGATTAACCCATGGGGGAAATATACTTGAATCTGTCCGTGCCGCTGTTCGTCCAGGCAGCCGAACGTTGCCGTGTTTCTCCATGACGCGGCCAATCCGAATCGCGCCATCCGTGCTTCCCCAATAGAGGCCAGCCACTCTCCAAATGCAACAGCACCATAATGCAGTGTCAGTGTCGTTTTCCATCCGTTATCCAGGTCATCAAACAGTTTTGAACGCCCTATCGCCGATTTGATGGAGTAAGTCGAAGCCTCCTTATCCGATTGGTTATATACATATTCGCGATAGGATAATTTAAACGGTTCATCCCAGCCCCACCAGTTTTCCAGCGGAATATTACACTTGGCTACTTGCGTTTCCGGGAATGCTTCTTCCTCGGTAACGTAGCTGAGCTTCCAGTTCATATCCCGGGTCAGGTCATAGTACTCACTTCTGTCAAGTTTGGGCATGTGCTTTTTACCTCCTGTTTTTTATTTGATGCTGCAAAAGCATCTTACATAAAACATTGCAATAAGCATGCCAAATTTTTCATCCCTACGTATTTTTACGATGTAACTTCTTATCATTTGTGTTGATGAAGCGCTTCAGATCATGTTATTTTCCGCTCCAATCAAATTGAATATTTGTAATTTGCCCGGTATACTAATGAGTAAATATTATCTGAGGAGCGAAAATTTTACCCCATTACATATCTTTCTACATTATTTATTTCAGAACAGAAAATAAATTTCAATAATGGAATAATAAAATAAACCCCTGTCGTATCAATGTTTACTTGGGTAATATTCGTAAAGTAGAGTTTTGTGATATCAATATTGAAATATGATGTGCGTATCTTTATAGATTTTGATGCCTGTAGTAAGTAGAAAAATCATTCCAAAGGGTGAATGGAATGATTAAACAGAACGACACATTCGAAAGGTGTCGGGTGAAGTAACATTTAGGCTCTTAACCAAAATTTATTTGCAGAAATCTTTCAACTCACTAATCTTTCTTTGTCGATTCTTTCGGGCTTCCAATGCTTGACTCATGGTAACTGCTGAAAACCGGATTGTCTGCATAGGCCTGGATTGGGCAATCTCATCCAAATCAACACTAATGACTGCTCCGATCATAGCAAAACCTCCCCCAATTGCTCCATCGTGCAATATGACATTTACTTCTTCCTCATTGGGTATCAAAACTGCCCCTATTGGATATGGGGCATCAACGACATTGGAAGAGCTGTCTCCTGCTCCAAAGGGTGACCTAAAGGTTTTAAATTTAACGAAACTTCCTTGAAGGCGGTATGCGACCCGATTGGACTCATTTGATATTTTCCACTCTGTGTCAAGAAAAGATTTAATTCCCTCATCACTGATCAATCCAACTGATATCCCCATAATAACACGGGGTTCAATATACTCCCTGAAGTCAGGTAATAATTTATCATGAAGAGATTGTCCCACTCGTTCAAAAACACCCGGCAAGGGTTCCCCGATTGGAAGCTTGTCCCCAACTTTAAGGTTTCGTCCTCGGAAGCCCCCCAATCCGCTTTTTATACAGGTGGATCGACTTTCCAATACTTTTGGTACTTGTATCCCCCCTGAGACACATAGATATGATTTTGCGCCTTTTTCCGGGGGAGAAAAATGTAAAATATCCCCCGCATTCACTTTGATATTCTCCCACATAGGTATGCTCCTATTATTCCTATATGGTGTCATTGGCGCTCCCGTAATAGAAATGACTGTTTCCTTTGCAAAGAGTATTTTAGGCCCAAAAAGCGCGATTTCGATGCCTGCTGAATCAATGGGGTTATTGAGCAATATATTTCCAGCCATAAACGAATATTTATCCGCTGCACCACTTGGGGGGATACCATAATAATAATAGCCAAAGCGTCCAAGATCCTGAACAGTTGTACTACCAGCTTCGATAATTTTCAACAATATTAAAACCCTTTCATAAGCTCGTTAATATAAGAGCGACCTTTTTGAAAATATTCTTGTGGTGAAAAACTTACTGTCTTTTTCCTGAATTGATATGTTCCCTGTTCGACTTCATCAGAGATTTTTTGATACTCTGATTCATTAATTGGCCTATGTTTCCATAAATCTCCCAATCTGGCAAGAAACATAGAGTTTTTAAAATCCTTCAAGATCCCCTTTTTGTGATAAATCGGTACAGGGCACATTCCAATTAATTGAAACCCGCCCCACGTCGAAAAGGGATATATCAATGTAAAAGCCCCACCCATACTAACGGCCTGCCTCGGGGAATCCGTTCTGGAACTGATATATTTGGGAGTTTGGATAATTCGGTCTTGTGCTTTACCTAAAGGAAATTCATATGCTCCACCGGGATTGAATCCTATCATAGTGATGACATGCGGTAATGATGAATGTGCCTCTATAAATGCTTCTTTATCTTTAAATCCATTTACCTTCATCACAAATTCAAAATTTGAAAGTGATGGATCCGGATGACGATCTTTAAAAGCCCTGGAATATTCACGGGTAATAGGGTCGTCATACCAAATAGGAATATCCACAATACGTACGGTTATATTCAATTCGGAAGAACTGCTTTTCTGGATATCGATCTCCCTTAAAATCTCCAGTAGATCATTGACAGAAATGATATCCGGATTAAAATGAACAAGATACGATGCATTTGCCGAATAAACATCGATGACACCGGGTATTTGACGGTTCCGCACTTCTCTTGTGATGGATATAGCTTTAAAGTTGCTCTCCAGCCGCATGTCTTTGGATATTTCCGCAAAGATATACTCATCTCCCCCAAAGTGGAAATGGGTCTCAGGAAATGTAAGCATGTTTAGTCCCCCTTATCCAATAATTTTTTTCTGCGCCGGCTGATAGTCGCGGGACTTACACCCAGTACTTCAGATACTTTAGCCGCTGTACCGTACTTTTCCAGTCCTAATGAAATCAATTTCGTTTCCACTTCTTCTATTGCTTGCTTCAATGGCATAAAATCTAGTGTTATGGCTGCTTTTTTTGTTTTCGTTTTAGCTTCGGTATCCGGGTAGAGAACTGGTAGCGTGTTTTCCGCTTGAATGAAGTCATCATGGGATGTTACTACCAGACGTTCAATCACATTTTGCAATTCTCGCACGTTACCCGGCCATTCATAACCTTCCAAGACTTCCAATGCCTCTGCCGACAAGGATTTATCTTTATTATAAAGTTGATTCAAATTACTTAGAAAATAAGAGGACAACGGTGCAATATCTTCTTTTCTTTCTCTCAAGGGAGGAATACGAATAGGAATGACGTTTAAACGATAATATAGGTCTTCTCTAAATCTCCCATCTTGAACGAGCTTCCACAAGTCTTTATTTGTCGCCGCAATAATTCGTGTATCGACTGATTTTGTTTTGGTTCCACCTATCCGGGTTACTTCTTGTTCTTGTATAACCCTTAATAATTTGACTTGCATATTCAATGGCAATTCCGAAACTTCATCCAGGAAAACAGTTCCTTGATGGGCCTGCTCAAAATACCCGGCCTTCCCTTTAGGATCTGCACCGGTAAAAGCACCCTTTTCGTAGCCGAACAGTTCGCTTTCTATCAGCTGTTCGGGAATCGCGCCACAGTTCACACGCACATATGGGTATACATTACGATTACTCCACTCATGAAGAGCCTGGGCAACTACTTCTTTTCCCACCCCGGACCCGCCGAGAATAACGATAGTTGAGTCTACATTTGCAACCTTTTTTACCTGTTCAACCACATGTGCCATCTTTTGTGAATGATAGATCAGCTTATTTTTCCCCACCGAATGATTTTTTAATTCATGAAGTTGTTGCTTAAACCCCTCAGATTCCTTTTGGACCTTATTCAATTTCTGTTGAAGCATGCTTACTTCAGTAATATCTCGTGAGATAACTACTATTTTGGTTATCTGTCCTTCGTAAAATACAGGATTGGCTACAGACCAGACACGGCTGCCGTTTCTACCTTCCTGCATAATTGTAATCTTCTTTTCTTTTTTTAAACAATCGGCCACTATGTTTGGCTGGAACAAGTTTTGATTTTCCTCCAATTCAAAAATGTTGTGGCCGATAAGTTCATCAACGTTTTCTGTCCCTCAAAAACCCGATAGAAACTTACCCATAAAACGGAGGATCGTTCCCTGCGAATCTACAACCATAATTTGTTCCTGAGAAGATGAATAAATTGCCTGCATATCTTCATACATATCCCGTACAAACTCCAGTTCTTTAACAGCCTCTTCCCATTGTTCCCTGGGAAAAAATACGTGAATCAATCCCATGATCAATCGATTGGTTTCAAGGGAGGTGAAATTACCAATCATATCTTTATTATTAAAATAACTGTTCACATTCATTAAGGATTTGCCTTCCAGCACGTTCTCCAAAGAATGCCCTATCTCTATTAATGTGCCATAATTGCGACCTATCAAGTAATCCGAAGACAAGCCTAAACATTTCTCCGCCATTTCGTTTGCGAAAGTAATTTCCAATGATTCATTTGTGGTTACCATGCCGATTCCCGCTCTAATGCTAAGTTGCTTCAAATGATAGTATGATGTTTCATCCCTTAGTTGGCGAATTTGTTCCTTCGTACTATACCCTGTTAACTCTCCGCTATCATTTATCCCGACATATACCGATATATTATGATAAATTTCTGCTTTACGGTATAAGGGCACTTGTAGTAAATCCAACTGATATTCCACTGTCCTTCGCAGATTAGGATAGTGTTGAATTTGCTGAAGGAGTAAATCTTTATCCACGTACCCTACCACTACTCCATTTTCTTTAATCAATACAAGTTCAGCATTGTTTTCCGTGATATAATATAAAACATCTTGGACAGTTGCCTTGGACGTCAGGATAGGTGGAGCCGGTCGTAATACTTGCTCCCAATTCAACATGGTATCCCTCCGCTGTTATTATTTCTTGTCTGCTACATCATGTTCCAAAAACTAATTCTATAAAGAGCAAGTAAGCTCTCACAAAAATAGTAACCATCTGATTAATGATTTTGCAAGTTAATATCAAACTAAGAAACTTTCCGGTTGTCATAAGTAATTACATATTATTGTATCCATACTGCTTTTAAAGAGTGGAATGATTAATGAAACGGCCACTTTAAATATACGTTAAAGCGACCGTTTTTTCCTTTTGAATTAGACTATACTTACCTGTTTATTACTTTATTAACAGGCGTAATCTCTATATCTTCCTTTTTGAATGCCTGAACAATAGATTTGGCTAAGGTAGTGGCGCCTGGGGTATCCGCATGAATACAAATGGTCTCCGCCTTGAGTGAGACATCTTCACCTGTATGGGCAAGCACTTTTCCTTCTTTAACCATGCGTACGACGCGATCCGCTTTTTCCTCGTAATCCTCAATAACATCCCCTGTCCTTATTAACACAATAGATCCAGTTTTAGTATGCTCACGATCGGAATATACCTCCCTTGCTACACGGATTCCGACTTTCTTTTCCGCCTCTACAAACGCTGAATGGTTCATCGCAAACACGATAATATCTGAATCCACATCTGCAATCGCTTCCAATATAATTGTTGCGATATCCTCATTTTCCTGCCCCATCATATACAAAGCCCCATGAGGTTTGCAATGCTGAAGATTAACCCCGTAAACTTTAGCAAATTCCCGTAATGCTCCCATTTGATAGGTAACATAATCCTTAACCTCCGAAAGCGTAGCATCCATACGCCTGCGTCCAAATCCTATTAAATCCGGGAACCCAGGGTGAGCGCCAATTTTTACATCGTGCTCCTTGGCAAGTTTCACCGATTTCCGCATGACTTGCGGGTCTCCCCCGTGAAAGCCACAAGCGATATTTGCTGAAGTAATGTATTGCATCATTTCTTCATCATTACCTAATTCGTATAATCCGAAACTTTCCCCCATATCACAATTCAAATCAACTTTATACACTTTTATTCCTCCAATACATATAATAATAAACTATCCAATTGATCGGAAGGGTCGAATTTTTACTGGGATTTCTCCCTGTCTGTCAATAGTGTTCCGCCTTTTGTCCAATTTTCACTGCCTACGTCCTTGATGACGATGTTTACTTCTTCCTGGTCAATCTTCAGGGCTCTCGAAACAGCTTTACTGACTTCCCTTGCCAATGATTGCTTTTTCTTCTCACTTCTACCTTCGAGCATTTCAATTCGTAAAAAAGGCATCTCTGCTCCTCCTCGTAAGTACAGCTATTAAGCCTAATTTCGTTCACTTGTCCGGTCAAAACAACATGCTATTGGTTATCGTTTATATTATCGATAGTCCCTGCCCCATGGCCAGAGAACCCCGCCTTTTGCCCAATGTTTCCTTTCTACCTCATGCAGAATGATGTCAATCTCTTCTTTTTCTATTTCAAGCGTCTTACTCATTGCTTCGGTAACTTCCTGAATCAATCTAACTTTCATCTCATCCGTTCGGCCATC
Source organism: Lentibacillus sp. L22 (assembly GCF_040812445.1). Taxonomy (NCBI): domain Bacteria; kingdom Bacillati; phylum Bacillota; class Bacilli; order Caryophanales; family Bacillaceae; genus Lentibacillus; species Lentibacillus sp. L22. The sequence continues at coordinate 68,086 of NZ_JBFNXI010000012.1, forward strand.
AAGTAATTCAACATTTATCATTGGCATGTCTATCACCCCATTTAATTTGATCCATAAAGGTCAACGCTTCATCTATTCTGATTTCATTTACAATAACGTATGTTGTTTCAGGTGCTTATCGCACTTCATACCTGCCCCTAACTTGAGAAGGCTGCACCCGCTTCTTGCTTTTCTTCCAGATAATTGGTTGTATATTTACCAATCTTAAAGTCACGATCCTTCACAATATTCTTCAACAGCTGCAAATTTGTTGTAATACCTTCCACTTCAATAGTATCAAGAATCCTTTCCATACTATTAATTCCTGCAGCCCTGTCTTCACCGTATGCAATAATTTTACCTATCATTGGATCATAAAATGGTGTTACAGCATCACCTTGTTCAACAGCAAAATCAAATCGGCCTTCATCCTTGGGGAGATTCAGCTTGCTGATGGTTCCAGGAGATGGGAAATAGGTTTTTGGATCTTCGGCATACAGACGGGTCTCAATCGCATATCCTTTTTGTCGAACTTCGCTTTGATCTATGCCTAATTCTTCACCCGCAGCTATTTTTAGTTGTAATTCGACAAGATCCAGTCCGGTGACTTTTTCCGTTACGGGATGCTCGACTTGTAGCCTGGTATTCATTTCAAGGAAGTAGAACTCCCCTGTATCATCATCAACAACAAACTCCATCGTGCCTGCGTTCGTATAGCCTATTTCCTTTACACCCTTGACCGCTTTCTCACAAAGTTCCTTTCGTAATTCCGGATTCAAGAAAGAGGAAGGACTCTCTTCAACTACCTTTTGGTTTCTTCTTTGAATCGTACATTCCCGCTCAAATAAATGGATGGCATTACCCGAATGGTCACCAAACACTTGCACCTCAATATGGCGCGCATTGGCTATATATCGTTCCAGGAACACAGCGTCGTCTCCAAATGCAGAGGAAGCTCTTTGTTTTGCGGATGAAAACACTTTTTTCAATTCATCTTCGTCGTGGACCACATGCATTCCTATACCACCACCGGCACTTGCCTTCAGCATTAAGGGGTACCCTAGATCCTCTGCAATGCTCAATGCTTCATCGGCTGATTCCAGTTTTCCATCCCATCCGGGGACAATTGGTACGCCAGCCTGTCGCATATATTTACGGGCTTCAATCTTTCTTCCCATCACATCAATTGTTTTATAATCCGGCCCTATAAATACAATGTCATTATCCTCACATGCCTTTACAAAATCAGGATTCTCCGAGAGAAATCCATAGCCTGGATGAATCGCCTCAGCTTTCGATTTCTTGGCTGCATCCATGACTGATTCAACATCCAGATAACTCTTTTTCGCCTGTGCGGGGCCAATGAAATACGCCTCATCTGCTTCTTTAACAAAAGGGGCATTTGCATCCGCATCCGAATATACTGCAACTGTTTTAATTCCCAATTTCCTGCATGTGCCAATAATTCTGCGGGCGATTTCACCACGGTTTGCTATAAGAACTTTATTAAAATAACTCAATTTTACACCTCCATCATTTAAATTATCATTCGATTTCGGCAATAATCTGTCCCACATCTATGACTTCTTCACTTTCCACGGTGAATTTCGATACAATTCCCTCAACTTCCGATTTGATTTCAGTGAAGCTTTTCATGACTTCAACTATACCAATAACGTCCCCAGGCTTAACCTTCTGTCCCTCAGTAACGAATTCTTCCTCTTCCGGACTTGGCTTGCGATAAAAAACCCCCGGTAATGGTGATACAACTTGTTTATTTCCCGCCATTTGAATCTTCCTCTCCAGATTTATTGTTGTTGCTGAATACTATCCTTGATTTTTGATAAGTTGCTTCTATGGGCATTACGTTCCTCCAAAGCCTGATTTAACGTTACGGATTCGAATTTTACCTTTTCATTCGTTTTGGTTTGAGCGATACGATTTAAATCTGTGCTCGTAATGGTGGCAACGGTTACATATCCGCCACCGGTCACGGCGTCATTTAATAAAGCGATGGGTTCCACTCCTCCCGGTATTTGAATTGAACCGACTGGATAACCCAGATCCACGACATTGGATGGATCACTTCCGGCACCAAAGGGCTGCTCACGCGGGATAAATTCCACCTTCTCACCTTTAAAACGGTATCCAACACGATTAGCCTCGGGTGTTACTGTCCATTCAGTTTTAAGGAAGTTCTGTAAACTATGCTCTGTTAACCTGTAACTGCATAAACCTACAACAACCCGGATTTCATGCTGTTTTGTATATTGCGGAACAAATTCTGAGGAGACTTTTGTGCCTTCTTTTACATCATCCTGCTGGTCATTACCGATATGAAGCGTGTCTCCCTCTTTCAAACTTCGCCCTTCAAAACCTCCTATGCCACAGAGGGTATATGTCGATCGCGAACCCATTATTTCCGGTACATTAATTCCCCCGGCTACTGACAAATAAATTCTCGCCCCATTTTTAACAAAATCAAAAGATAAAATGTCTCCAGACTTCACTTTTAATGTTTCCCACATCGAAACACTTTTTCCATTAACCTTGGGAGGCAATTCCCCGCCGGTCAAAGCAATGGTAGCATCTTCCTGGAACTCTAACGCAGGCCCCATATAGGTAGCCTCCAAAGAAGCCGCTCCATCTTGATTTCCTACCAGCCAGTTCCCCACGGAGTAAGAAAACTTATCCATAGCACCCGAGGGCGGCATACCTAATTCATAATATCCAATTCTTCCATTATCCTGTACAGTAGCCTCTATCCCTGGCTTAAGTACCTTAATCATTGTATAACCTCCTCAAAGCCATTTGAGAAAATGCTTCCGGATCCTTCAAGACTTCAGCCGGGGTGAAGCTCATATCTTTTTTTCGATATTCAAAGGTGCCGTTTTCCACTTGATTTCTCACTGAATCATATTCATCTCTGTCAATACGACGATACCTGAAAATATCCCCTTGACGCGGGAAAACCATTGAATCCTGAAAATCAGGCAGCTTTTGTTCTCCATCAAACACTGGAGAAGCGGAAATTCCAAACATTTGATATCCACCCGCCCCGTCAACAGGGTAAACCACCGAAAAACCTCCACCAAACCCAAAACAGCGTTCGGGAGTAAAAGTACGTGGACGCACATATTTAGGAACCTCAATTGCTTTTTCTCGGGGGACAATTTGGAAACAAAATGGTAAGCCGGGAACAAACCCAATCATCGACACTAAAAAGGGAGAACTGGTCATTGCCTCAATGAAATCTTCTTTTGAGTCGTAACCATTAATCCTGGCGGCATACTCGATATCTGTAGATTCCGGATCTTGATGACGTTCTCTAAACCGCATCACGGTTTCATGTGTCCAAGGGTCTTCAAACAAAACCGGAACATCTACTAAACGCGACTGAATTTCCACATTGTCAAGATTTTCAACGGATTTTTCAATTCTTTTTAGCTCTTGAATTAAATCATCCGCTTTTATCACATCCGGATCAATACGCACCATATACGAAGCGTTGGATGGACAAATATCTTGAATTCCTTCAATTTCCATCTCACTTAGCTTTTTAGTAATCGCCATCGCTGTAAAATTAGCCTCGAGACTCATTTCCTCGCTTAGTTCTACGAATAAAAACTCATCACCACCATACTCATAACGAGTCGCCAAATACATTCACCTCACAAATTAAATTTTAATATTTCGAATCACTTTATTTAATGCAATATTTATGCCAACTTAAAACCCTACATTTTGACAATCGAAATTTGGGGAACAGTGGTGTAATTTCAATTATGAAATCTCTTAATCCTAGCTTTTTCATGGAAGTAAAATAGATGTTGATAAATCACAGCTCTCGTCTTTTATTTCAAAATTTCAATATTGTTTCATTTTTGAAATGACTATTAATTTAAACTTCATTATAGTATAAAACGTTTTTAATTGCCATACCAGTTTTTAACATGAGTTTCCTGATTTAGCGTTTGGCATTGAAAGCCTACAAGGAGCCGCAAACTATGGAAAACCGGTTTCGATTTTGAAAAACCCCTATTTTGGCGGCAGATTCTTCCTGGAAAGACCCGAACATGTGGAAGCTTTTGCCTATTCATGAATTAAACATGCTGATATACATCGTTTTTGAATCCTACATTACCGGATTGTATAACGAGGGGCCTTCAGAATCCCTGAAAACACAGGATTACGTTATAAATTCAAAATATGTAATGAGGTATTATGAAGAAAATGCGTTATAAATGTTGCAAATAAGGGATTTCATTACGAATACTCGTTACAAATTTCGGGAATCCAGGTTGAATACCTCATTCGCAAAAAGCGGGGGTACGGAAGATGAACCATTAGACTTGATGGAGGCAGCAGCAGAAACAGCTTTCGTCCAACGGGGAATCCTTGTAGACAACGTGCCTGCTTGGAATATTGGTTACACAATAAAAAACACATGACTTCGTAAGCGAAATCATGTGTTTGAACGTCTCTAAGTTAATGGCGGTCTGGACGGGACTCGAACCCGCGACCTCCTGCGTGACAGGCAGGCATTCTAACCAGCTGAACTACCAGACCTATGTATTTACTGATAAATAATTCAGCATAGTTACATCAGGTATACAGTTTTTATTGAATTGGTTGCGGGGGCAGGATTTGAACCTACGACCTTTGGGTTATGAGCCCAACGAGCTACCAGACTGCTCCACCCCGCGATATAATGAAAATGTAAAGCCTGGCGGCGTCCTACTCTTGCAGGGGCAAAGCCCCAACTACCATCGGCGCTGGAGAGCTTAACTGCTGTGTTCGGCATGGGAACAGGTGTGACCTCTCCGCTATGGCTACCAGACCTTTAGATATGATCACCTTGTTTATCTTCTCTTTACAGAAGTGTTAAAAACAAGGACAAGATATATTATATGCATTTCTGATAAAAAATGCAAATGTTTTTATATCCTGAAAACTAAATAAGAGAAGATGGTATCAACGAATCAAACAATATAGATAAGTCCTCGATCGATTAGTATCCGTCAGCTCCACGTG
>NZ_JBFNXI010000013.1:0-70698 GCF_040812445.1 Lentibacillus sp. L22
GAATTTCCAAAAGTACTTTACCAGATAAAGGTTAGATGTCATTTTTACTCTGCGAAAGTTGAGTTATTTTGTAGAAAGATATCTCCATTTTCTTTTAAAATTTCTTTTGAAAGTTCCATGCCTTTTGTAAAATACTTTTGCACTTCCTTATCATTGGCACATTGAGCAAAACCTTGCAATAATTGCATTCCTGTAATATTGGATTCAATTGATCGATACAATACGCCGAATTCAACAGTATTTAATGGTCGCTTATAACCCAAAATGTTGGTGCCCTTCATGTATTGTTTATCAGTTATGAAATCAACTGACTTTGGCATGGCGACATAATTCGGACGCGGCAGTATCGACTTTTTAAGAAGATATTGTGTAAACAAATTATAATATGTCTCTGTTATTACGGTAACTTGATTATAAAAATTAATAATGTCTTCCCTATACGATATTGTTAAATGAAGTGCATACAACCCCGTACTAATTTCCTTTAGAACCCGGCTGAACATAATATCAAAGCCATTTTCCCATAACTTTGGTGCTTCTAGATTGACATCCTCTTTGGTGAAGCCTTCCGGACATGCTGCCCCTTCATTTTCAAACATGGCTTTCATTTCGGCAACCTTTGGATGAAGTTGTTCCCACAATCCTGACATTAGGTTTTTGGCTTCTTCATCATCGGCTTTCTCAATGAAATACTCCAACATTCGCAAAATCAGTGTCTTTTTTTGGTATGTCAACCATAGTGAACCCAGTTCAGCGGAACTCATTTTGGGTTGATTAGTCAATATATAAACCTCCAAAATACGTATTTTAAACGTATTTTCTCCCTCACATCGACATTTATGCACCAACGACAATAGGTTAAAGGAAAATTAAATATTATAAGCTACAAAAAGGGACGACTGATCTTGCCCCGAATCAGCCATCCCATCTAGGGGTTCCAATTGCAGTATATGTATCAGCGAGTATGTTTAATTCGAAATTATTGCTACGATGCATTGTTTGTTATTGTGCCCCAAAACATGCCTCATTCATGCCTCGAAGTTTTCGGAATCAAATGTTCTACTTTGATAAGATAGATGAACCGCCCCCCCTTAAATACAGGGTTAAAAAAGTCTAATACTGTAGATTCTGCACGATTGTTCATCCATGGGAGCGGAAACAGTATTTGTCCGACTATTAATGAAATGCGAAAATGACCGTTATATTTAACGGTCATTTTCGTGTATCCTGAAAAATTATTCGGTTATACGAGAGTCAATCTTACTAACAGATTTTTTTCTATTTTTAAATGTCACCCATGAAGTTTTTAATGAAGCATAGGTGCCCACGGCTGCCGCGCTATAAAAGCCACCCATAAAAAAGCCGGCCCATAAGTCATGTCTGTGACTATAAAAAATAGAAATGGAAAACCCGAGGATCGATGCAATCGTCGGGAAATACTGCCGAGGTATCGGAAATATTTTAAATAGCTGTGTGATAATAACGATCAGTGGCACAGCAATAACGCCATCCCAAAAATTTGTATGTATCACCGGAAATCCCATATTGTTGTCTCCTAACATGAATGATATGATCTTTTGCAGTTTGAGTTAAGTTTTTGTTTATTTGAAGAAAATATGTAATTAAAAGAGGATGTTCAAAAAGTCCGGTAAAAATGACATGCCCCTGCAAAAAGGGTATGCCGACGCCTGAGCGCAAGCCCGTTTTTAGTCGGCCTTCCTTTGAAGAAGCTCGTTGGCTTGCTTTTCCGCTCCTCATGTACCTTTTATGTACACTCCGGTGCTCGAAGCTACGCCGCCTAGAACTTCTCGGTCATTTTTATCCTCCTTTTTGAACATGCACTAAAATAATGATTAGTGGAAATAAAGAACGTCAAAAAATAGATTGTCTCATATATCATACATCCATTCATTACAAGCAGGGGATTCTGCAAACGTTCCAAAACGATGAATTACATGGTAGAATAAACATATCCGTTTTTTAAAACCGGTTGCTGGAATGGGGGATGCAAGGTGAGGCAAAAAATAGCTACAATAGCATTCATGTTGTTGATGTTTTTTGCAATAGGTCAATCGATGTACATGACATCACAAATAGATGTAAGCTCAATTGATGAGCCGGCAATTGGTGCAGCAACTACCGTATCAGATATCAACGCCGCTCATATAACGGAAACTCCTACACTCCCGGTTGTGCACGAATATAAAACGGATTTAATTTCTCATCCTTACAAAACGATTGTATATTATCCTGCACCTATCATCCGTTCATTCCATTTTCTCCCCCATGATATGGAATCGTATGGGTTTTTGGACGTAAAGAAGTATCAATCAAATTACCTCTCCTGATACGAAATCAAATCTTAACTTGGTGCTTTTAGCTTTCTGCCAGGATTAAGTTTTTATTGTTTATTCATGATATGTATCAAGTATGGAGGGTAATAATTATGAAAAAGAACAAACCATATTGGAAAGAATCGCTCGAATGTTATTTGTTTGTTACAATAACCATGATCCTGTTTGTTGCAGGTATTGTTGTAAGTGGTCAATTAACAGGAACGGATTGGATTGGTTTGTTAAAATAGTATTGTAGTAAGACCCCTTGATACATTGATAACGTATCAAGGGGTCTTTTTAATGAATGTTCCGATACAATCCAATTACTTTACCCAAAAGCGTTACATTTTGATAGATTAACGGTTCCATTGTTGCATTTTCCGGTTGCAGGCGGATATGGTCTTTTTCCTTGAAAAATCGTTTAACTGTTGCTTCATCCTCATCAGTCATGGCTACCACAATGTCACCGTTTTGGGCAGTGTTTTGTTGTTTGACGATGACTTTATCCCCATCCAATATACCGGCTTCAATCATACTTTCCCCTTCGATGACCAGCACATATAAACTCTCATCCGGTCCTGCGCTTGAACTTGGCAGTGGAATGAACTCTTCAATATTTTCGACTGCAGTAATCGGGATACCAGCTGTAACTTTACCAATAACCGGAGCATATCGCGCTTCATCTTTTGGAATATTGTTTTCTTCAAATGGATCTAAAATTTCAATGGCCCTTGGTTTGGTAGGGTCACGTCGAATATAACCTTTACTTTCAATTCTTGCCAAATGGCCGTGAACTGTTGAACTCGATGCAAGCCCAACAGCACCTGCTATTTCGCGGACAGATGGCGGATACCCTTTCTTGTTAACCTCATCTTTAATGAAATCCAGGATCATCTGTTGTCTTTTGGACAGCTTGGTCATGGAACTAACTCCTCTCGCATAGGATTTATTAATACTAGTTTATCATTGTAGTATAAATTTATCAAACATTCGTTCGAAAAAATGTTGACAAGATCGTATGTTCTGATATAAACTAATTATTAACTACAGCGAACAATAGTTCTTATTTGTTGAGAAGGAGCGGATTGATATGTTTGAAAAACTTACCAAGACCGATGTATTCTATTTAGTGACTTTTGCTTTCACATTAGGGTTTTTATATTTTTCCCTAATTATGAGTGCATAGGTTATAATAAAGGATGAAGGTGTTTTTAAGTGAGGGCGATTCTATACTGCCGGATTAGTACGAATAAGGAGACACAGGAAACATCATTAAACAGGCAAAAACAAGAGCTTTTACAACTTGCAAAAGCTTATGATTTTTCGGTTGTTCAAGTCATTGCAGAACAGGCAAGTGGATATGCAATTGATCGGGACGGTATATTTCAATTGCTTGACCTCTTTTCAGCCGACAAGGCAGATTGTTTACTCATTCAAGATGAAACGAGGTTGGGGAGAGGCAATACGAAAATCGCTTTATTTCACCAGTTAAGCAAACTCAACATTTCTATTTATACGGCGATTCATGGGGGACAGCTGGAACTGTCGGAATCAGATTCCATGGTTCTAAAGATTGTTGGTATTGTCGAGGAATACCAGCGCCAGATCCACAATAGCAAAATTAAACGTGGCATGAGAAAGGCAATCAGTGAAGGGTATGATCCGAGTAAAAATCTGACCAATCGAAATCAGGCACCAGGACGGGAACGAAAAACTTTTCCAATTGAAGAAGTAATACGGTTACGGCAAAAGAAGCTAACTTTTGAAGAAATCGCTCATACATTAAACGGGATGGGATATTCCGTCTCCAAAGCAACGGTACATAGAAGGTATAAGGAGCATCTCAACACTTGAAAGTACTTGCCAGGAAGGGTATGATGGGAAACCAAGGACATGTAGGTTTGTCCTTGGTTCTTACATGCTTTGGAGGAGGATCTCTTTTATGATATCAAAAGAAAAGCTGAATCGAATTAATGAATTGGCTCATAAAGCGAAAACAGCAGGATTAACTGATAAAGAGCAAAAAGAACGTCAAGCGCTAAGACAGGAATATTTGCAAAACGTCCGTAAATCGTTTAAAAACCAGTTAAAATCAATGACAGTTGTGGATCCTGCAGGTAATGACGTGACTCCGCAAAAATTACGTGATATGCAAGAGCGAGAAAAGAAGCACTAATTAACATGATAAAACGTGTTCAAAAAAGGACAAAGAGGATCGGGCACTTAGTCTGGGTCCTTTAATGCAAAGGTCACTTGGACTTTTTGAACATCCCCTTATACTTGTGAGAATATGAACTTCATTATAGAATAGGAAGAGATACAATTATTTGTAGAAACGGAAGGAGAGCACGCATGTCAAAAAATGTAGAACAATTATCCATTAATACAATACGTACATTAGCAATTGATGCCATTGAGAATGCTAATTCCGGCCATCCTGGTTTGCCAATGGGTGCAGCACCGATGGCATATACATTATGGACTGATTTTATGAATCATAACCCGAAACATTCAAAATGGTTTAACCGCGATCGTTTTGTTCTTTCAGCAGGACATGGTTCAATGCTGTTATATGGTTTATTACATTTATCCGGCTATGATGTATCCATCGATGATTTAAAAGGTTTTCGTCAGTGGGGCTCCAAAACACCGGGACATCCGGAAGTCCATCATACAGACGGTGTAGAAGCAACAACAGGCCCATTAGGACAAGGAATTGCCATGTCGGTTGGTATGGCAATGGCTGAAGCACATCTGGCAGCCACTTATAATAAAGATGATTTTGATATAATCGATCATTATACTTACGCATTAGTCAGTGATGGCGATCTGATGGAAGGCATTTCACATGAAGCAGCATCTTTAGCCGGACATCTTCGTTTAGGTAAATTAATTGCTCTATATGATTCGAATGATATTTCCCTGGACGGTGAACTAAACCGCTCCTTTTCCGATAATACCCAAGAGCGTTTTAAAGCGTATGGCTGGCATGTGATGACGGTAGAGGATGGTAATGATGTGAATGCGTTGCGGCAGGCAATTACCGAGGCGAAGGAAATTACCGATCAGCCAACGTTAATTGAGGTTAAAACTGTTATCGGGTATGGAGCACCGAATAAATCAAATTCCGCAGCTTCTCACGGCGCTCCACTCGGTTCCGATGAAGCAAAATTAACGAAAGAATTTTATCAGTGGGAGCATGACGCATTCCACGTTCCAGAAGAAGTGTACGCCGACTTTAATGAAAAAATCGTTAAAAAAGGTGAAAAAACAGAACAAGCTTGGAATGACCTATTTGCTAAATATAAAGAAGTATATCCTGAATTGGCTGATCAACTTGAGAAAGCGATGAAAGGTGAGTTGCCTGCAAATTGGGATAAAGATCTTCCAGTATATGAACCGGGAAAAGATAAATTGGCTACAAGGGCTTCTTCTGGAGAGGTGTTAAACGCGATTGCCAAATCCGTACCATATTTCTTTGGCGGAAGTGCTGATTTAGCCGGTTCCAATAAGACAACGATAAAAGAAGAAGCGGATTTTTCGCGTAATGATTATGCGGGACGCAATATTTGGTTTGGTGTTCGGGAACACGCAATGGCAGCAGCTTTGAACGGAATGGCATTACATGGCGGATTGAAAGTATTTGCCGGCACATTCTTTGTGTTTAGTGACTATTTACGTCCAGCTGTTCGTCTGGCATCGATTATGCATATGCCGGTAACATATGTATTCACTCATGATTCGATTGCAGTTGGGGAAGATGGTCCGACGCATGAACCGATCGAACAATTGGCTGCGATGCGAGCTATGCCAGGACTTTCTTTAATCCGGCCGGCAGATGGTAATGAAACACAAGCTGCATGGCGTCTGGCACTCGAATCACATGATCAGCCAACGGCTCTTGTGCTGACAAGACAGGGATTGCCAACCCTGGAAGGTACAAAAGAACGTGCGTATGAAGGTGTTAAGAAAGGTGCATATGTGATCAGTAAAGCAACCAAGGATACACCAGATGCGCTACTGCTTGCAACCGGTTCAGAAGTGCAATTGGCTGTCGAAGCAAAGGAGACGTTACAAGCAAAAGGCATTGACGTAAGTGTTGTCAGCATGCCTTCATGGGATCGTTTCGAACAACAAGATGATGCATATAAGAACGAAGTCATTCCAAAAGATGTAAAAGCTCGTATTGGCATCGAAATGGCCTCCGCATTTGGCTGGGATCGTTATGTCGGTGATCATGGAACAGTACTTGGCATTGACCGTTTTGGTGCCTCCGCAAAAGGGGAAACAGTCATTGAAGAATATGGGTTTACAGTTAACCGTGTTGTTGAGGAAGTCGAAAAACTAGTAAAATAAATAGCGAAAGTAAAAACAGGTAACCTGCTTTTGTGCCGGGGTACCTGTTTTTTTAATCTTTCCTCTACTTTTATGCCGCTCGACAAAACTAGTATTATTTTGCTTCACGGATTGACATTATTTTCATAGAGCGTGCGTATAATAGAATAAAAGAGGAGGGATTTCATTGGGACATTATTCGATCTATTGGATCAAGAAAGAATTTGCCTATCGATATTTCCATAACAGTGGCATATTATATCGTTTTTTTAAGGAGTATAAGAATCATGCAGAAGATGCGGATCTTCACAAACAATACCATTTTATAACCAATGCTTTTTCCACCGCCTCATTGGTAACCCACTTAAAACGTAACTTGCAACCACAGCAAACACTTATCGACCATGGTACGTATGTGGAAATAAGCGGTGAATCGTCACATATTGTTTTACATATGTACGAAAAACAGATAAACTTTCGGTGTGACACTTTACACGATGCGGAAGATTTATTGTTCCCGGCGCTTCGAACATTTTATCCGTTCTTGTTTACCATTCGCAACGACTGGGGTAATTATGGATGGGTAGACCCTGTTCCTACAGAAAGCGCGCATTTGCATGGACAAGTATTGTATTCTTCCTCTTGATTTACTATACTGTATGGGAGACAACTTGAAGGAGGAAAGCTTGCATGAGCACAATTTGGGTCGTGTTAATTGCTATTGTTGCTCTAATTGCTGGTGTCGCTCTTGGATTTTTTATCGCCAGAAAATATTTGATGAATTATTTGAAGAAGAACCCGCCAATTAATGAGCAAATGCTTCGAACACTAATGATGCAAATGGGTCAGAAACCATCACAGAAGAAAATCAATCAAATGATGCGTGCAATGAATAATCAGCAGGAGAAAAAATAACGTTTCCTTAAAAAGATAAAACGTTTTGTAATTGCATTTATTGCCGGAATTCATATTTGATTTTTTCTTAGCCATTATACAAATATATGGTTATTCTTGGAAGCCACTTTTTCTGTTCGGTGAAAGACAGAAGGAAGTGGCTTTTGATATCAGTTGGAGAATAATTGATCCGGAAAATGTTATTCTTGAATTAAAAACGAATCCAAATAACAAAAAATCATTGCAGATAAAATGATGATCATATAATAAAATAACCTACTTCAAAACATGAGCCCGAAAAGTTTTGGTTAATTGTCAAATTCAAATGCTTTGCCACAGGTCAGAATCTGGTAAAATGAAGAAGTAAAAGGTTGCTGGGAGGATTATTATGTCTGATATAAACATTTTTATTGCATTCGGTGCCGGATTTTTATCCTTTATTTCACCCTGTGTACTTCCACTTTATCCAGCCTTTTTATCCTATATAACAGGTATGAGTGTATCGGATTTAAAGGATGATAGTAAAAAATTTAATACGAAAAGTGTTTTACATACCATTTTCTTCTTGCTGGGTTTTTCCTGTGTCTTTATTACGTTAGGGTTTGCAACTTCCGCCATATCCGAATTCCTAATCACTTATAAAGATGTCATTCGTCAAATTGGTGCGATTCTGATTGTCTTTTTCGGCCTGGTGATTGTTGGTATACTCCGATTTGATTTCTTGATGAAGGACAGGAGGATTACGTTTAAAAATCGCCCAGCTGGTTATATTGGTTCTTTTCTGATAGGACTTGCTTTTTCATTGGGATGGCAACCATGCATGGGTCCGATTTTAGGAATTGTCATTACTTTGGCAGCCCAGAACCCGGATATTGGTATGATAATGATGATCGGTTATATCTTAGGTTTTTCACTTCCATTTCTGATTTTATCTTTCTTTATTGGTAAATTGAACTGGATCAAACGTAATAGTCCCATTCTGGTAAAAATTGGTGGGTATATTATGATTTTTATGGGAATAGCTTTGTTTTTTGACCTAATGACTAAATTAACGTCATTCTTAGCCGGCTGGTTCGGTTTTACTGGTTTTTAAAATGGATTTTTCCATTAAACTGTATTATTATATAACTATATCTATTCATATGTAAACTTAGATCTGCACAAGGTTCAAACTGCAGACGGAAAAGGTTATAATTGCTGTTCATATTGGATAAATTCGTAACCTAAGAAAGAGTTGATTTACATGTTTTGGGTTATAGCAAGTACGCTTGTTGCCTGTTTTATGGCTATTACCATGATATTTGTTCGCTTGAAGGCTTCAAAAAAGCCGGCGTCAGTGAAAAAAATTATTTTACCACCGATTTTTATGAGCACGGGTGCCTGTATGTTTTTTATTCCGGAATTTCGGGTTCCATGGGTACAAGTGTTGGAAGCATTAATAGTTGGGATGATATTTTCGATATTTCTAATTAAAACATCGAAATTTGAAATTAAAGAGGATGACATTTACCTGATCCCGTCCAGATCATTCGTTTTTATTTTATTTGGTCTGCTAGCGGTACGTATGGTGATTAAATTGATTATCGGCAGTACGATTTCGTTGGGAGAAACGAGCGGAATGTTCTTTTTGCTTGCGTTCGGTATGATTGTTTCCTGGCGGCTGGCCATGCTTTATAAATATAAAAAATTGGAACAACACCTGAAATATCAAGAAGTATAAAAACACGCCCGCACATTTACGGTCGTGTTTTTATTTTGTCAAAAAAATATGAATATAAAATTGCAGCCATATTAACCTGGTTCGGTATACCGCTATCTTAACTATGATTTCTTTTTGGCATAACGATCACGAACCCCATCCCGATATTCTTTGGGGGACAGTTCAAACAAGGGCTCGTATGGTGTCACATCAATATTTTTTTTGCGCAATGTTTTTCGCAAAAACTTATGATCTCGTTTTGGTGTAGCAATGATATAGCCCTCTATCAGTACATCGCGGGTTATTTTGCTTTGCTGTTTTTCCAATGCAACCTCACCAATTTTACTGGCAATCTTCTGCCTTGCCACATCACGGAACAATTCCGGTACAGGTGAAACCAATTCTTCCAGTAATTTTTTCTCATCAGCTCCCCACATATGCCGGGTTAATTCCATATAATATTCTTCCCAATCAAGTATCGAATTTCCATCCTCTTTTGGCAGCCGTTTTAAAAATTTCCGGAACATAAAAAATCCGCCAATTGCCATTAAAGTAATCAGCAATATTCCCCATAAAATAATAAAATAATCCATAAATATTGACATATTATCACCTTCATTTAATGTCTGTACTATTATGTAAACAATTGCAATGATTTATTTTTTTTGATTTTTATAGTAAGATACAAATACTTGGTGCTTTCATTTTTAATTTTTGTTGTTTGGTGCATTACAGCTACTATTATTATAATAGCAGTTTTCATGACAAACAAGTGTCATAATTGCTAGAGACAAAACATATGAGTAATGATAAAGGGGAGATATGTTGGAATTTGCAAAAGGGGGTAAAGTTATGAAACAAGAAACAAAAAATAGTGAAGCAAGTATGGAAACAACGGGATGTACAGAAAACAACCATAATGATCTCGTGTTTCCGGATATAGCCAGTCTGCCTAAATCGATGGTTGATTGGATTGACTGTCATCAAAGCGATTTGATCACCGTTTGGGATAACAGTGGAAAAGTATGTTTTGTATCGAAGTCTGTTGAACAATTACTGGGGTATAAGACAGCAGAATTTCAAGGAACTTTTTGGTATGAGCAAATTTCACCAAAGGATTCCGAATATATCAAAAACCATTTCAGCGATTTGTCCGGGAATGAAAAACCGTTTAATATTCATGTCAAAGCTAAGGATGGGAAATATATCTGGACCGAATGCAAGGTGGGCAGGGTGAAAAATGATGATGGGAAGATATATTATATATCCACGTTGAGGGATATTTCGGACAAAAAAGAAATGGAAGAAATGATGATTCGTTCGGAACAGATGTCCATTGCCGGACAATTGGCTGCCGGGGTTGCCCATGAAATTCGCAATCCGCTCACCTCGTTAAAGGGATTTATCCAGTTGTTGCAGGCGGGAGTTAACCGAAAAGATGAATATTATAAAATTATGGTCGATGAAATTGAAAAAATGGAGACCATTACTTCGGAACTTTTGTTTATCTCCAAACCATTGACCGATAAAAAGCAAAAGGAATCCGTAGCAAAGATGTTACAAGATGTGATTGAATTACTAAAACCGCAAGCAAAATTGAAAAAGATTACGTTTGAGTGGGATCCGCTGCAAGATGTCTTTATTCATTGTGACCGATCGCAAATGAAACAGGTATTCATTAATCTTATTAAAAATGCTATTGAAGCAATGGATGAGGGCGGAACGATTCAATTATTTACATATCAAACGGAGACCAACGTAGTGATTGATGTTGTTGACCAAGGCCCAGGTGTACCAGAGGAAATCATACATAAGCTGGGCGAACCTTTTTTCACCACCAAACAGAATGGCACCGGATTAGGATTAATGATCACCAAGCAGATTTTGGACCAACATCAAGCTTGCTTGAAAATTGTAAGAAATGCCGATAAGGGAAGTACGTTCAGCGCTGTTCTACCAAGGATAGAATAATAAGTTTGGTCTGCCACTTATTATTACACCGGCTGATAGAATGATGAACACACACCATTTGGTTACCGATTTTGGTCCGTTTGATAAGTATTTGTTATCATTTTACATAAATTTTTACTATATGATGTAAAGTCGCTATTAGTTGCTTTTTTTGATACAAATCATTTACTATATAATAGATGTGTATGGACTATTAATCTACTTTGGGGAATGGTCAGAACAGAAGAAAGGGGTTAAGCTTACATGACCAAACAAAATGCATTCGATGCGAAGAAGCAATTCGAATTAAATGGAAAAACGTATAACTACTATCATTTAAAAGCACTGGAAAATGCCGGATTGGGAGATGTTACACGGTTACCGTTTTCCGTCCGCGTGTTATTGGAATCACTTATCCGCCAGCATGATGGACGTGTCATTAAAGATGAACATGTCAAAGGTTTGGCAAAATGGGGAACAAAAGATGGGGAAGGGGTAGACGTACCGTTTAAACCTTCACGCGTTATTTTACAGGACTTCACTGGTGTTCCCGCTGTTGTCGATCTAGCATCATTACGTAAAGCAATGGTCGATATGGGTGGTGAACCGAATAAGATTAATCCGGAGGTACCGGTTGATTTGGTTATTGACCACTCGGTACAAGTTGATCAATACGGAACACCCAATGCATTAAAGGCGAATATGGAACTTGAATTTGAGCGTAATGCTGAACGTTATCATTTCTTAAACTGGGCACAAAAAGCGTTTGAAAATTACCGGGCTGTTCCACCAGCAACCGGAATTGTCCACCAGGTCAATCTGGAATATATCGCAAGCGTTGTACATGGTTTGGAAAATGAAGACGGCACATATGATGCATTCCCGGATACATTAGTAGGCACGGATTCCCATACTACAATGATTAACGGTTTAGGTGTACTTGGCTGGGGTGTAGGTGGTATTGAAGCAGAGGCAGGTATGCTTGGCCAGCCATCTTATTTCCCTGCACCAGAGGTAATTGGGGTTAAGTTTACCGGCAGTTTCCCACAAGGAACAACTGCAACCGACTTGGCATTGAAAGTAACGCAAACATTGCGTGAGAAAAATGTTGTCGGCAAGTTTGTTGAATACTTTGGACCGGGACTAAAGGATATGCCACTTGCTGACCGGGCAACCATTTCCAACATGGCTCCGGAATATGGTGCTACATGTGGTTTCTTCCCTGTAGACGAGGAATCATTAAGCTATTTACGGTTAACTGGACGCAGTGAAGAACATATTGCCCTTGTTGAAAAGTATTGCAAAGAAAATAATTTATGGTATTCTCCTGATCAGGCGGATCCGGAATATACTGAACTTGTGGAAATTAATCTGTCTGAACTGGAACCAAACCTGTCTGGTCCTAAACGTCCACAGGATTTGATTCCATTATCAAACATGAAGAAGGAATTTAACAAAGCAGTTACAGCTCCTGCAGGTAACCAGGGACTTGGACTGGATAAATCTGAATTCGATAAAGAAGTTACTATTGACCATCCAAATGGTAAATCTTCTGTTATGAGAACAGGTGCCATTGCTATCGCAGCGATTACATCATGTACGAATACATCCAACCCATATGTTATGCTTGGTGCCGGTTTGGTTGCCAAAAAGGCAGTTGAAAAAGGCTTGCGTGTTCCAGAGTATGTCAAAACTTCCCTGGCACCAGGATCTAAAGTTGTAACACGTTATCTGGACGATTCTGGTTTACAGCAATACCTCGATCAAATTGGGTTTAACCTGGTCGGCTACGGCTGCACAACGTGTATCGGTAACTCCGGTCCATTACGTGAGGAAATTGAAGCAGCTATTTCCAAAAACGATTTAACTGTTGCCTCCGTATTATCAGGTAACCGTAACTTTGAAGGAAGGATTCACCCATTAGTAAAAGCTAACTATTTGGCTTCACCACCATTAGTTGTTGCTTATGCACTGGCTGGAACAGTTGACATTGATCTGACAACTGAGGCACTTGGTACAGATCAGGATGGTAAACCCGTCTATATGAAAGATATCTGGCCAACAATGGAAGAAATCAAAGAGCAAGTAGAAAGTGTTGTGACACCGGAAATCTTCCGTAAAGAATATGAAAATGTCTTCAATTCTAATGAAAAATGGAACGAAATCGAAACAACGGATGAACCATTATTTGAATGGGATGAAAACTCAACATATATTCAAAATCCGCCGTTCTTTGAAGGTTTATCAAAAGATGCAGGTTCGGTTCAACCATTGAGCAATTTGCGGGCGATCGGCAAATTTGGTGATTCCGTAACAACTGACCACATCTCACCTGCTGGAGCAATTGCTAAAGATATGCCTGCTGGTCAATATCTGCAAAGCAAAGGGGTTTCACCAAGGAATTTTAACTCATATGGTTCAAGACGTGGTAACCATGAGGTAATGATGCGTGGTACATTTGCCAATATCCGGATTCGCAATCTGCTTGCACCTGGAACAGAAGGCGGCTATACAACTTACTGGCCTACCGAAGAAGTGATGCCGATCTATGATGCTGCCATGAAGTATGAGCAAGACGGTACCGGTTTGCTTGTTATGGGCGGCAAAGATTATGGCATGGGCTCTTCTCGTGACTGGGCTGCCAAAGGAACGATCCTGCTCGGAATTAAAACCGTCATTGCTGAAAGCTTTGAACGTATCCATCGCTCCAACCTGGTGATGATGGGCGTCTTGCCATTACAATTTGAAAAAGGTCAAAATGCCGATAAATTAGGGTTGACTGGTAAAGAAACATTTACTGTTGACATTGACGAGACGGTTCAGCCACATGACCTTGTAACAGTTACTGCTGTTGATGAAAATGGCAAGAAGACTGAATTCCAAGCCATTGCTCGTTTCGATAGTGAAGTTGAAATTGATTATTATCGTCATGGTGGTATTTTACAAATGGTACTGCGCGATAAGTTGGCAAGTGATAGTGAGGAATTCGCCAAAAAATAATACAATGCATTAACGCAAAATTTCTCGATTAAAAGCTTGGTTCATATAAAATAAGCCCCTGCATATGATGATGAATGTGCAGGGGCTTTTAATATAGTCTGTTCACTTTACAAGTGTTAAGATTGTCTGCATACTTACAAATGAGAGGTTAACGATTGATTAAGGAGAGACAACCTGATGAAACAAATACTTGGAATAGCTGTGATTGCATTGCTTGCGGGGATACTGATTTTCAACTTTACACAAAGGGATAATGATCAGTCCAAGGAAGATAAGAACGAAAAGACAGTAACTGTAAATGATGACATGGAAACGGAAGATGGAGCTGCAATTGTATCCCCGGATAGCACAAGCAACCTTGAACCAGGTAGTATGGCTCCAGATATTGAATTGGAAACACTTGAGGGGCAGGCAATAAAGTTATCGGATTTAAAGGGAAAAAAAGTATTCTTAAATTTTTGGGCAACCTGGTGTCCACCATGTAAAGAGGAAATGCCAGATTTGCAAAAGTTTTATGATGAACATAAAGATGATGTGGAAATTGTTGCTGTTAATCTAACCGGTACGGAAAATAAAGAATCGGATGTCCCGAAATTCATTGATAAATATGATTATACTTTTCCGATCTATCTCGATAAAGATTTGTCCGCAAGTAATACTTATACGACCATCGGAATACCAACAACCTATTTTATTGGTACAGATGGAAAAATCCAACAGCCAGCAAAAAGCGGCCCAATGACATATGATTTTATGAATGACATGCTCCAATCGCTTAAATGATAATAATTTTCTAAAGAAATGGTAATACTGCTAATAAAACAGGGGAACGTCCCTAACAAAAAGGAGTGGATTACTATTTCTTTAAAGAAAAAACTTTCATTCGATGAGTTAGTTATTGAGAATCGCAGACAAATCATGCAGGATCAGTTACTCATGGAAAAAATTGAGCAAAACCTGGAATCCAAGCGTGAAAAGTTTTTAAAGAAAGTAAAAAAATAAGCAACAATTTCAGAAGCTCTTGACTTTTGGGTTCAACAAAAGGAAGAGCTTTTTGTATACTTCCATTATTAACTGCAAACGATAATGGAGAAATATCACATGGAAAGGAGTTTGAACATGGCGGACAATCATTCAAACAAACCAAAGCCAGATGACCGTAGTGATAATGCAGCAAAGTTAAGAGATGCGATCGATAACACTATGGAAAATATGGAAGAAGCAAATGAATCCATGGAATTCTCATCTGCTGAACAAAAACAACAGATAAAAGCAAAAAATGAACGTCGCGAAGAAGCTGTTAAAGGCATGCGTGCCGAAATAGCTGATGAAGAAAAGTATGAACAATAATGATGTTCAAAAAACCTGGAATGCCTTATAATTCCAGGTTTTTTGCTGGTGTACGTTCATCGCTCAAGTGTAAAACCTCTATCACAGAAAAGACCACAATGCATCTCGCATTCATTAGTAGATAACCTATGATAAAATATAATGTAGTGCTCGTAATGAAGGAGGATTTTGGCATTGAACAAGGTACGTACACCAATCGAGGTAAGATATGCGGAAACAGATCAAATGGGCGTTGTCTATCATGCCAATTATTTAACCTGGTTTGAAATTGGCAGGACGAAATTTGTTGAAAGCATTGGGTTGAACTACGAAGAAATGGAAGCACAAGGTATTTTAGCTCCCGTAACCAATGCAGAAATTTCCTATAAAAAGCCAATTCGATATGGTGAGGATGCATACGTTGAAACTTGGCTTGCAAAATATGATGGGTTGCGAACGGTTTATGCCTATGAAATTTTGGACGGAGAAGATAATGTTGCTGTAAGTGGGACAACGGAACACGTTATTGTCAAAAAGGACAGTTTCCGCCCGTTATCATTACGCAGGAAGTTTCCGGACTGGCATGAGACATACTCCAAACAAATAGATGGAGATTCCTGATGGCTTTCGGTATCAAACGAAAAGAGCTAATGGACTGGAAAAACAGAGTTTCGCGCGGAGAGATTGCTTTTTTGACACATTATTGGCAGGACCCACGGTTTCCAGGCTGTTATACCGTCACAAAAGTTGGCTGCAGCAACAGGGAAAAGTTGGCTGCTTGGGGACAGAAATACGGTTTACAGGCAGCATGGATCGATCGGGAAGAAGATTTTCCACATTTTGATTTGTTTGGAGAAAAACAGAAATATATCTTGCAACAAGAACAACAGTGGGACCAACTAAAACAATTTAATTTATAACCTAATCTATAAAAGTGGAAGCGCCTGGTAATGGAACTTCCACTTTTGATGGATGTGATTTATTTATATACAAATTTCGGTTCCTGTTGATGCTCATCCCACGTTACATGCAAATCCTTGCCGGAAAAATACCAGGCATCATCCGTTTCAATAAAAAACGTTATGTCATTGACAATAGCGCTGGCACATGTTTCTTTAGGCGAATCTATTCGTATTCCTAGTGAGAAACCAGGAATATGTCCTCCGGAACCGTATCGAATATAAAAGCGGAAATATGCAGGTTCATCAAGATCAAATTCTTGCTTATACCATTTCGCCACATCTTCAGTTACATATAAGTTCAAAATCGATGCACTCCCCAAAGTTACTTCTGATTGTTTTCTTTCTTTTCCGGAACCAAATCAACACCACCAGGGTGCAACGGATGACATCTACTGATTCGCTTGATCGTTAAATAGCCACCCTTGATTGCACCAAAACGTTTGACTGCCTCTAGACCATACTCAGAACATGTTGGGTAAAACCGGCAAGATGGTGGTCTAAATGGGCTAATTGCTTTCCGATAAAATTTGATCAATCCGATAAGAATATATTTCATAACATTTCCTTCTTCGTCTTTACCATAGAGAAAAACTATGTTAGTAAATATTAAAACAGAAGATATTTTTATAAAGATTTGCAGCCACCAGCCGTACTTAACTTACAATTAAAGTATACGGGACACCTTGGTAATATTCAATTGATTGATTTATGCGACTGATAAATTTACCATCACATCCATTTAATTTTCGGTTCGGTTTTATTCTTAATCCGTTTAATATTTTCTTTGTGACGATAACAGACGAAAATGGTTAATATGGCTACTGCAATAATCAGAAAGATATCTTCCTTAAGCAGGATTGCGAAGATGAATGCAACAATACCGGTAACCATGGATGAAAGTGAGACATATTTAGAAAGATAGAGTGTCAACAAAAATGTTAAAACCATAATAACAAAAATGATAGGACTGACACCCAGAATAATCCCGCCGGACGTGGCCACAGCTTTTCCCCCTTTAAATTTGGCAAACAGGGGATACGTATGACCGATAACAGCAAACAACCCAATCGCCAGACGGTGAACATCCGCATCAAAAAACAACGGAATCAAGGTTGCCAGTGTTCCTTTTAAGATATCGGCTACAACAACAATTGTTCCTGCCTTTATCCCTAAAACACGAAAGGTGTTCGTTGCCCCAAGGTTACCACTGCCATGCCCGCGGACATCTATGCCGTAGCCTACTTTTCCGACTATCACGCCAAATGGTATAGATCCCAGCAAGTATGCAATGATACCGAATATAACATAATCCATCATGATTCCTTCTCTCTTTATAATGTTCAAAAGAGTTGAACAAATATTTAAACATAATCATATAGTATAGTTTATTTTATCATGAACTGATTAGGGAAAGAACCAAAAAATAATAACTTTCATCAATATTTGTTCGCCATGGGAATAATAGAGTCCAATACAACCCAAATGTTCTTAACAGGTTTGAATTCCAACAAAATGGGTATCGGAAATAGTAATGGGAAGTGATAGGAGGGAAATTGTGATTGAATTCAGAGAGATCCATAAAATGTATGATGATGGAACGGAGGCGGTAAAAAATTTATCTTTGAAGGTGAACAAGGGAGAATTAATGACATTGATCGGTCCCAGTGGATGTGGGAAAACGACAACAATGAAAATGATT
Organism: Lentibacillus sp. L22; assembly: GCF_040812445.1. NCBI lineage: Bacteria > Bacillati > Bacillota > Bacilli > Caryophanales > Bacillaceae > Lentibacillus > Lentibacillus sp. L22. The sequence goes on from NZ_JBFNXI010000013.1 coordinate 18,205, forward strand.
AATCGGCTGATCGAGCCAACATCAGGATCCATATATATACAGAACAGACATATAAACGAATACAATATTCATGAATTACGCTGGAACATTGGTTATGTATTGCAGGAAATCGCACTGTTTCCGCATCTGACTATTGAGGAAAATATTGCAGTCGTCCCGGAAATGAAAAATTGGAAACGCAAAAAAATCCGCGAGCGCTGCCGGGATTTACTGGAAATGGTTGGGCTTAATCCAGATACATATTTAAAACGCATGCCCAGCGAATTATCAGGCGGCCAACAGCAGCGGATTGGTGTTATCCGGGCACTGGCAGCTGATCCCGACATTATTTTAATGGATGAACCATTCAGTGCGTTGGATCCGATTAGCCGCGACCAGTTACAGCATGATATTCGCTCCTTGCAAAAAGAGATTAAAAAGACAATTGTATTTGTAACACATGATATGGATGAGGCAATGGCAATTGGTGACAGAGTATGCCTGATGCGGGATGGACAGGTTGTACAAATTGATAAACCTCAGCAATTGATTTTACATCCAGCAACAACGTTTGTGAAAGATTTTATTGGTGAACGTAAATCACCATGGCAAACAGCGGTTGATGTCATCGCTGACCAATCCAATGACCGGGTTATCACAGAAAAAATGTTTGCCGAGAAGTCCTATCCTTCTGAGGGAACTTATATGATCAGAGATGAACATAATATGTACCGTGGTGCCGTCATAAATGGTATCCGTTGGGAAGTACAAACGTTGGCGAATGATTTGCCTCTATACAAAGCAACAGAAATCATTCAGTCCAGTGATCAGACTCTATTCCCAGTGATCAAAGAACAAAAGCTGGTAGGTGTGTTGTCCTACAAAGATATTGTCCGTTTTCTCAAAAGTAAAACAAAAATGGAAAACGGGGTGATTTACCAGTGAAAGATTTTATTGCTATTTTTGAAAAGCGTCAGGATGTATTACTGGAAAGCATTTGGGAGCATTTACAAATTTCACTGCTTTCTTTAATTATTGCTATTGTCATTGCCGGCCCATTAGGTTTAATCTTAACCCGTTACCGGCGGATCGCGGAGCCAATCATTGGGATTGCGGCCATTATGCAGACGATCCCAAGTTTGGCTGTGTTGGCATTTCTTATCCCATTATTGGGTATCGGGACAGTTCCAGCTATTGTTGCATTAATTGCCTATGGTCTATTACCAATTTTACGGAATACATATACGGGTATTAATGAGGTTGATCCAGCGCTAAAGGAAGCAGCAACCGGGATGGGAATGAATTCATTCAAACGATTGACAAAGGTGGAATTACCAATTGCGATGCCGGTTATTATGGCTGGCATCCGTACATCAATGGTTTTAATTGTTGGCACCACAACCATCGCTGCGCTGATTGGTGCCGGGGGGTTAGGTGAACTTATCCTATTGGGCCTTGATCGTGGGGCAGATATTAACCTCATCCTATTAGGCGCAATACCGGCAGCACTGCTTGCGATTTTACTTGATTTTATCTTACGCGGGTTCGAACGCATTTCCAAAAGAGCTGGTTTCAAATCGTTTATTGCCATGTTGCTGATTGCGGTGCTTGTCGTTGTTTCCCCATTTATCATTCATACCGAAAAAAAGCCCGACCTGGTCATTGGTGGGAAATTGGGCGCCGAGCCAGAAATATTGATTAATATGTATAAACTACTAATAGAAGAAAACACTGATTTACACGTGAAATTGGAGCCGGGATTGGGAAAAACAGCTTTTGTATTTAGTGCCCTACAGCAAGGAGATATTGATATATTTCCGGAATTTACTGGAACGGCAATTGTTACCCATTTAGATCAGCAGGCAAAAAGCAATCATGCCCGGGAAGTTTATGACCAAGCAAAACGGGGGATGCAAGAGCAATATGACATGGCGTTTCTTGAGCCGATGGAATACAACAACACGTATACAGTTGCGGTAACAAAAGACTTCGCTAAGCAACATAACTTACAGTCGATTGACGATTTGCAAGGTGTAGAAGATACACTTACTGCAGGATTTACCCTTGAATTCAAAGATCGTTATGATGGGTATGTCGGGATGCAGGATGTTTACGACTTGTCGATTGGAAATGTCCAAACAATGGAACCGGGGATTCGTCAGCGTGCCCTGGAAAAAGGCGAAGTTGACGTCATTGATGCTTATGCAACCGATAGTTATATGGTAGAATTGGGATTAGTGTCCCTGGATGATCCAAAACATTTATTTCCGCCATATCAGGGTGCACCGTTAATGCGTCAGGAAACATTGAACAAATATCCGGAACTGGAAGATATTTTAAATCAGCTTGGTGGGAAAATTACGGATGAACAAATGCGGGAAATGAATTATCAAGTGGATTATGAAGATACTTCACCGAAAAAAGTAGCTGAAGACTTCCTGGTTAAGCATGGATTATTAAAGAAATAAGGAGTGTATATAATGGAAAACCCAGCAAATGAAACGATAAAACAGGTGCTTGAGGAAGCAAAAACGATTGCCGTTGTCGGGCTTTCTGATAATCCAGAACGCACCTCTTATCAAATTTCTAAAATCATGCAGGAGCAGGGGTACCGAATTATTCCGGTTAATCCAACGGTGGAGAAGGTTTTGGGCGAAAAGGCTTACCCCGCTTTGACAGATGTTCCGGAAAAAATTGATATTATTAATGTTTTTCGCAGGCCAGAGTATCTTCCTGCAATTGCCAGGGAAGCGGCCCAAACTGATGCAAAAGTATTTTGGGCACAGCAGGGGATAGCCAATCAAGAAGCGTATGATTATTTGCATGAACGAGGTTTTACTGTCATGATGGATCTTTGTATCAAGGTAGCACACGCTGTCTTGGTAGGAAATAAATAGTAGCAAGGATGGCTGCATAAAGCCATCCTTGCTTGTGCTTTTACCTCTGCTAACTAGGAATAGCTATACATTCTGATTTTGATTGTAGTATACTATATAAAGTCTAAGTTGAAAGCCTACAGACAATAGGCTTTTTTGATTGTTGACGCTATAGGTGATATAGTGTATGTTTATAAAACAAACATTTGTTCCAATTATGTATTGTGAGGAAGGAGCAGGGTGTGGTTTGGTTAAACAACCATTACAATATTCGGATGATTCAATTCAAATTTTAGAGGGGCTGGAAGCAGTAAGGAAACGGCCCGGAATGTATATTGGGAGTACCGATGCCCGAGGGCTCCATCATTTGGTGTTTGAAATTGTGGATAATGCGGTTGACGAAGCTCTGGCAGGGTACGGAAACCAAATTAAAGTGACCATACATAAAGACAATAGCATTTCTGTCGAGGATAGCGGGCGAGGAATACCAGCCGGGACGCACAACAGCGGCAGGTCCACGATTGAGGTTATATTTACTATTCTCCATGCCGGCGGTAAGTTCGGACAGGGCGGATATAAAACAAGCGGCGGACTGCATGGTGTTGGAGCATCAGTAGTCAACGCCCTGTCAGAGTGGTTGGAAGTAACAAGTTTTCGTGATGGACACATCTATTCTCTCCGCTTTGAGAACGGTGGAAAAACGGTTGGTAAACTAGAGCAGCGGGGTACTACAAGGAAGCAGGGTTCCATTGTTCATTTCAAACCGGATGTGACTATTTTCTCCACGACTGTATTTAACTTTGAAACGCTTTCGGAAAGGTTACGGGAGGCAGCATTTCTACTAAAAGGGCTAAAAATGGAGCTGGTGGACGAACGGGAAAGGCAACAGGAAACTTTTCAGTATCCCGATGGTTTGGAATCATTTGTTGCTTATTTGAATGAAGAAAAGGATACATTACATCAAGTTGTTTCCTTTGAAGGAGAACAACAAGGTATCGAAGTTGATTTTGCATTTCAGTTCAACGATGGCTATGCGGAAAGTATGTTATCCTTTGTTAACCATGTCAGGACCAAAGACGGCGGGACTCATGAATCCGGGGCAAGAAGTGCTATGACCCGGGTGTTTAATGATTATGCCAGAAAAACACAGTTATTAAAGGAAAAGGATAAAAACTTGGAGGGGACCGATATCCGTGAAGGCTTAACGGCCATTATATCGACGCGAATCCCTGAGGAAAAACTGCAATTCGAAGGACAAACAAAAGGTAAATTGGGAACATCGGAAGCAAGATCCGCTGTTGATGCTGTTGTCTCCGAGAAACTATCATACTTTCTGGAAGAGAACCCGGATGTCGCTGGTTTGCTGATAAAAAAAGCCATCAAAGCCAAGGAAGCCCGGGTTGCTGCCAGAAAGGCCCGTGAAGATGCAAGATCCGGTAAGAAAAAAAAGCGTAAAGATGCCATATTAAGCGGTAAATTAACTCCCGCACAGTCCAAAAATCCAAGGAAAAACGAACTATATTTAGTTGAGGGTGACTCGGCCGGAGGGTCAGCAAAACAGGGACGAGACCGTAAATTCCAGGCGGTTCTTCCACTTAGAGGAAAGGTTATTAACACGGAAAAGGCGAACCTGCAGGATGTATTTAAAAATGAGGAAATCTCCACCATTATTCATACGATTGGTGCTGGTGTTGGCGGCGATTTTGATTTAGACGATGTCCAATACGATAAGATTATTATTATGACGGATGCCGATACCGATGGCGCCCATATTCAGGTATTACTGCTAACTTTTTTCTATCGTTATATGCGCCCACTAGTCGAAGCTGGCCGTGTTTATATTGCATTGCCACCTTTATACAAAATCTCCAAGGGAAAAGGAAAAAAAGAACAAATCAAGTATGCCTGGGATGACGATGAATTACAGAAAGAATTAAAGCAATTGAAAAATGGCTATACGATTCAGCGCTATAAAGGTCTTGGTGAAATGAATGCCGACCAATTGTGGGAAACGACAATGAACCCGGAAACGCGCACTCTCATCCGGGTTACCATTGAGGATTTGGCCAGAGCGGAACGACGGGTTACCACGCTAATGGGAGATAAAGTCGAGCCAAGAAGAAAATGGATCGAAAGCCACGTCGAATTCAGCATGAACGAAGACAACAATATTTTGGAAAATGATAAAATCCACACATAATATACACTCGGTTAACTGGTACAAAGCAGCAAACAAAGGAATTTATATTTCGATAAATGTTTAAGGGGGGGTTGGTTTGGTACAACCAGAAAAATATTTGGACCTGCCACTTGAAGAAGTGATTGGGGACCGATTTGGAAGATACAGTAAATATATTATTCAAGATCGCGCATTACCCGATGCCAGAGACGGTTTGAAACCGGTGCAGCGCCGAATTTTATATGCCATGAACGAGGAAAAAAATACACACGATAAAAATTTCCGAAAGTCTGCCAAAACCGTTGGAACAGTAATCGGAAATTATCATCCACACGGGGACTCATCGGTTTACGAGGCGATGGTCCGCTTAAGTCAGGAATGGAAAGTGCGTAATGTATTAGTCGAAATGCATGGGAATAACGGTAGTATTGATGGAGATCCGCCTGCTGCTATGCGTTATACGGAAGCAAGACTGTCAAGCATCGCTTCTGAATTGCTTCGTGATATTGACAAAGCGACGGTCGATTTTATTCCGAACTTTGATGACACCATTCAGGAACCTGTTGTCTTACCAGCCAAATTTCCGAATTTGCTGGTTAATGGTTCAACCGGGATTTCATCCGGGTATGCTACAGACATCCCACCGCATAACTTAGCTGAAGTAATCGATGCGGTTATCAAAAAAATTGACAAGCCATCTGTTACCGTGGACGAATTAATGGACGTCATCAAAGGCCCGGATTTCCCTACCGGCGGAATTATTCAAGGAATTGACGGGATTAAAAGGGCATATGAAACTGGTAAAGGAAAAGTTATTGTTCGGGGAAGGGCACAAGTCGAGACGATTCGGGGCAACCGTGAGCAAATTGTCATCGATGAGATCCCATACGAGGTAAACAAAGCGAACATGGTAAAAAAAATGGATGAACTGCGGATTGATCGAAAGGTGGAAGGGATCGCCGAAGTTCGGGATGAGACTGATCGAACCGGATTAAGGATTGTTATTGAACTCAAAAAAGATGTGGATAGTGATGGCGTCTTGCATTATCTGTATAAAAATACGGATTTACAAGTGACGTATCATTTCAATATGGTTGCCATTCAAGATAAAACACCAAAACTATTATCACTGCCACAGATGCTTGATGCCTATGTTGATCATCAAAAAGATGTAGTAACCAGACAGACCAAATATGAGTTGAAAAAGGCAAATGAACGGGCTCACATTGTTGAAGGATTAATAAAAGCCATTTCGATTTTGGATGAACTAATTGCTACAATCCGGGCATCAAAAGATAAAGGAGATGCCAAAAAACGAATTATGGCAGCATATGGTTTTTCCGAGGCACAAGCAGAGGCAATCGTCATGCTGCAATTATATCGGCTAACCAATACTGATATTACCCAGCTGGAAAAAGAAGCTGACGAATTACGCAAAAAAATTACTGAGTTAGAAGCTGTTTTGGCGAATGAAAAGAAATTACTGCAAACGATTAAAGCAGATTTGCGGAAATTAAAGAAAACATATGCAGATCAGCGTCGCACTAAAATAGAGAACAAAATTGAAGAATTAAAGATTAATATCGAGGTAATGGTCGCGAGTGAGGATGTACTTGTATCAATAACGAGAGATGGCTATATCAAACGGACAAGCCTAAGATCGTACGGAGCATCAAACGGTGAGGATTTTGCCATCAAGGAAGAGGATCATCTAGTCGGGTTATTAGAGCTAAACACAACCGATAAATTACTATTGTTTACCAATAAAGGTAAGTATATTTATTTCCCCGTTCATGAGTTGCCGGATATTCGCTGGAAGGACATAGGGCAGCACATCTCCAATATGGTTACCATTGATAAAAATGAACGAATTATTCAAACTATTCCAGTTCGTGAATTTCCCGACGATAGCTTTCTTGTTTTCTTTACAAAAAATGGCATGGTAAAACGCAGTGAATTAAAACTGTATAAGGCGCAACGCAATTCAAAAGCATTGATTGCAATCAACTTAAAAAATGATGATGAATTGATTAATGTATACCAGACAAAAGGGCATTCCGATATTTTTGTTACATCCAATAAAGGATATGGACTATGGTATCATGAGTCAGAGGTAACACCCGTCGGTCAGCGGGCTGCAGGTGTCAAAGCAATCCAGTTGAAACAAGACGAATTCGTTGTAAGTGGGCAAGTGTTCGATGATTTAGCAGATCCTTCCCTCGTGTTAGTGACCCAGCGTGGTGCATGCAAACGAATGAAACTAAAAGAATTTGAAAAAGCCACCAGAGCAAAGCGCGGACTGGTTATGCTGCGGGAATTAAAATCAAAAGCACATCGTGTACGTGGGGCTTTTGCTATCTATGAGAAAGATGAAATTTGTTTTAAAACAAATAATGAAAAAGTACACAGTCTATACCCATTGGAACTATCAGCAAGTGATCGCTACAGTAATGGATCGTTTGTAATAGATACAGATACTGAGGGAGAGGTTGTCGATGTCTGGAAGAAGGCGACCTATCAACAACCATTTGCTGATCAAACCGAATAATTACCAGGTAAAATGGCCGGAGTATTATACTTCGGCCAGCTTCCACAGGACATGGGTAACTTGAGCGAAAGATCTTCCTTCGAGGTGTCACTGGAGTTTTTGAACTACCCCCCTTGAAATAATTTTCTCAAAATGCTTTATGCACGAACAAGATTATGATAAAGTAAATGTAAGCGATATAAAGAAGGAGGTTCTATGGCAGATTTACGAAACAGGATCATCCAGGCATCATTGCAACTCTTTGAACAAGAAGGATTTCATGGGGCGACTGTTAACCAGATTGTTGAAGAAGCTGGCACTTCCAAGGGTGGTTTTTATCATCATTTTACATCAAAGGACGAATTATTATTTGTTATTCACGACACGTTTATTACATACGTTTTAGATAAGGCAAAGATGGCAAATGAAGCGCATCAATCGCCAACCGCCAAATTAAGGGTCATTATCAAGGATTTTGTGAAAGCATTTGATTTATATCAGGCACACATTACTGTTTTTTATCGGGAAACCATTTATTTGAAACCAGATTATGAAATTCTTGTTAAGAAAAAACGGGATCAATTCAAACAAATCATTTTCAAAACCATTCAAGAAGGCAAGACATGTGAGGAATTTCGTTCAGATCTATCCGTTGAAATCACTGGAATGGCTATTTTAGGCATGGTAAACTGGACGTATATGTGGTATCGGCGATCAGGGGCGAAAACCATTGATGAAATTGGTGACATATTTGTTGACTTGATCCTACATGCGATACGATTAGAGGAACAACCGCCGGATATCGATTTTGAAATCTGATAAATAAGTGGAAGTAGTGGCTTTCATTTTTAACAGCCATGCAGACCAACCAGTCGGTCTTGCGGTTGTAACTACAGGAGGTTTAGTATGAATTTTGAACTAACGAAAGAACAACAGATGATTAAGAAAATGGTGCGTGACTTTGCGGAAGCTGTTATTAGGCCCCGGGCCATTGAGATTGATAAGGAAGCGGTATTTCCATCAGATATTTTTAAGCAAATGGGTGAACTTGGTTTATTAGGGATTCCATTTCCAGAAGAATATGGCGGTTCAGGCGGTGATACAATTTCTTATGCGCTTGCAGTCGAAGAAGTTGCCCGGGTTTGTGGCAGTACAGGATTAAGTTATGCTGCTGCGGTTTCACTTGGTGCAAGTCCACTTTATTATTTTGGTACCGAAGAGCAAAAGCAAACATTTTTGAAACCGCTTGCTGAAGGGGAAGCGTTAGGCTCATTTGGCTTAACTGAACCAAATGCCGGCTCAGATGCTGGCGGTACTAAGACAACCGCAACGATTGATGGTGATGATTATGTCATTAATGGAGAAAAATGCTTTATCACTAACTGTAATTATGCCAAGACAATTATTGTGACTGCGGTTACCGGTAAGGATGAGCGCGGCAAAAATATTATCAGTGCCATTATTGTACCCGCGGATGCTGAGGGTGTTACAACGAAAAACAATTATGATAAAATGGGTGTTCGCGGTTCAGATACAGGTGAGATTGTTTTGGATCATGTTCGCGTACCTCGAAAAAATCTATTAGGTGACCCGGAAAAAGGATTCAAGCAGTTTCTTCATACACTTGACGGTGGTCGTATTTCGATTGGAGCACTTGGTCTGGGAATAGCCCAGGCGTCACTCGAAAAAGCATTACAATATGCAAAAGAACGCAAGCAATTTGGCAAACCGATTTCCAACTTTCAGGCCATCCAGTTCAAGCTTGCTGATATGGCGATGGAAGTAGAATTGGCACGGAATATCGTACACAAGGCTGCCTGGTTAAAAGATCAAGGGAAACCGTTTACAAAGGAAGCCGCCTTTGCCAAACTGTATGCAACAGAAACTGCAGTTCGTTCAGCTAACCAGGCTATCCAAATCCTCGGCGGTTATGGTTACATGCGTGAATATGAAGTAGAACGCTATCTTCGTGATGCCAAACTATTAGAAATTGGGGAAGGCACGTCAGAGATTCAACGTCTTGTTATTGCCAGACAACTAGGCTGCTAGACATATTTTAACGGGCGCGTGGTTTAGAAACATAGAATAGGAGGGAGTGGGCATATGATTAACAAAGTACTGATCGCTAATCGTGGGGAAATAGCCGCAAGAGTTATCCGTACGTGTAAAAAGATGGGTATCCAAACGATTGCTGTATATTCGGAAGCTGATCAAAAAGCACCATTTGTTGCACTTGCAGACGAAAGCTATTTACTCGGACCACCACGGGTAAACGAAAGTTATTTGAACACAGATAAGATCCTGCAAATCGCCAAAAGAGCCGATGTCGACGCAATCCACCCAGGCTATGGTTTTTTAAGCGAAAATGCTGTATTTGCCCAAAAGTGTCGAGATGAAGGATTCATTTTCATTGGCCCAGCTAGCGAGATTATGCAAAAAATGGGCAGTAAAATCGCAGCAAGAAAAACGATGCAACAGGCGGGTGTACCAGTTGTTCCCGGTACTGAAGGTGGAGTCGCATCCGTGGAAGAAGCTTTGCAAATTGCCAAGGGCATCGGTTATCCCATTATGTTAAAGGCTTCGGCAGGCGGCGGGGGTATTGGCATGCAAGTCGTTCAGTCAGATGCTGAACTAGCAAAAGCGTTTGCCAGTAATTCCAAGCGGGCTGAAAATTTTTTCGGTGATGGTGCGATGTTTATGGAGAAAAAATTGGAGCATGCCCGTCATGTCGAGATCCAGATTCTGGCGGACAATGATGGAAACGCTGTCCATTTATTTGAACGGGAATGTTCGATCCAGCGCCGAAATCAAAAGGTTGTCGAAGAAGCGCCATCTCCATTCATCTCTGAAAAAACCCGAAAAAAAATGGGTGAAACCGCAGTCAAAGCCGCTAAAGCAATCGGTTATACAAATGCCGGCACGATTGAATTCCTTGTCGATGAAAACGAGAACTTCTATTTTCTTGAAATGAATACAAGAATCCAGGTTGAGCATGCGATTACCGAGGAAATTACCGGACTTGATATTGTTGAGGAACAATTGAATATCGCAAATGGGAAGGCATTAACTATTGATCAGGATACTTTAACAATCAAGGGACATGCGATTGAAGTGCGGATTTATGCTGAAGATCCAGTCACATTTTACCCATCACCGGGTCACATTACAACAATGCAGGCGCCAACCGGTGATCATATCCGTAATGAACTTGCAGTGACCAGCGATTATGATGTGACACCATTTTATGATCCAATGATCGGCAAGTTAATTGTCACCGGTGAAACACGGCAAGAAGCTATCTCAGGGTTGAAAACAGCACTGGAAAGTTATCATATTGATGGTATTAAAACAAACATTCCAATGTTAAAAGCTGTTATTGACCATGACCAGTTTAAAGCTGGGAACACGACAACCGCTTTTGTGCAAGAATATTATTTACCAATGATTAAAACAAATTAAGGGAGGATTTATCATGGAAGTAAAAGCATCAATGGCAGGAAGTGTATGGAAAGTTACCGTAAAAGAAGGTGAGCAAGTACAAGAAGATCAGGATATTGTTATTTTAGAATCGATGAAAATGGAAATTCCCATTGGCGCAGAAGACGAAGGGACAGTGAAAGAGATCAAAGTGGCAGAAGGTGATTTTGTCAACGAGGGCGATGTTATTGCAATTATCGAATGATATCATTGAACCAAATGGAAGGAGATTGTCATGACTTCAGTAGTTCAATATGAAACACTAGCCGACCATGTTGCCGTGGTGACCTTGAATCGGCCTGATGCCGCGAATGCCATGTCTCGAAAACTGTTAAGTGAGCTGAACGCTTGCATTGACAACATTAATCAGGATAAAACCATTCGTTGTGTGATCATCACTGCACAAGGAGAAAAAGCATTTTGCGCAGGTGCCGATCTAAAAGAACGAAAAGGTATGGGCAATGCACAAACAATTGCTGCTGTCCGAAAGATTGGGGAAACGGTAACAAATGTTGAACAAATTAATGTTCCCGTTATCGCTGCCATTAATGGCGCCGCTTTCGGAGGGGGGCTGGAATTAGCTTTGGCTTGTGATATCCGTGTCGCATCAGAAAAGGCAAAAATGGGATTAACCGAGACTTCATTAGCGATTATTCCCGGTGCAGGTGGAACCCAGCGTTTAAGCCGGCTAATCGGATTGGGTCAAGCCAAAAAGATGATTTTTACAGCCGAACGTATTACCGCCGCTAAAGCACTTGAACTTGGTTTGGTGGAACAAATAAGCGCCAAAGAGACACTTTTGGATGATGTACTGGATTTGGCAAAAGCGATTGCCAAAAATGGTCCAATCGCATTACGACAGGCTAAAACAGCCATTAACCAGGGTTATCAGACAGACATTACTACTGGACTTGCGATTGAACATTTATGTTATAAAGAAACCATTTCAACCAACGACCGTAATGAAGGTTTACAAGCATTTGAAGAAAAAAGAAAACCGGTTTATACAGGTGAATGATGATGTATGATGTAGTAGGAGGTTCAGCATGGCTTACGTAGATGACCTGCAACAACGTATAGAAAAGATAAAAACAGGTGGAAAAGAAAAATATCATCAAAAGAATGCCGAAAAAGGAAAACTGTTTGTTCGTGAACGATTAGCAATGCTTTTTGATCATGATATTGATGTAGAGGATGCTTTTTTTGCCAACTGTATGGATGGTGACTTGCCGTCTGATGGTGTTGTCACCGGTATTGGCCGTATCAATGGGCAAAACGTCTGTGTCATGGCCAATGATTCAACGGTAAAGGCTGGATCATGGGGGAAACGAACGGTTGAGAAGATCATCCGGATTCAGGAGACGGCGGATAAACTGGCACTACCGATGCTATATCTGGTTGATTCTGCAGGGGCGCGGATAACCGATCAAGTGGAAATGTTTCCTGGACGGCGTGGGGCAGGAAGGATCTTTCACAATCAAATTAAATTATCCGGCAAAGTACCGCAAGTTTGTTTGTTGTTCGGCCCATCGGCTGCAGGTGGTGCATACATACCGGCTTTTTGCGATATCGTGATTATGGTCGATGGCAATGCTTCTATGTACCTGGGTTCACCAAGGATGGCCGAAAAGGTAATTGGTGAAAAAGTCTCTCTTGAGGAAATGGGCGGGGCAAAAATGCACTGTTCTGTGTCCGGGTGTGGTGATGTCCTTGTTAAGACCGAACAGGAAGCCATTGCTTATGCAAGAAATTATTTAAGTTATTTTCCCGCCAATTTTAAAGAGAAACCACAATCTGTTAAGGCAAAAGCGCCGAAAACGGGAGAAAAGACGATCGCCGATTTGATCCCGGACAACCAAAATGCGCCATTTAATATGTATGATCTTATCGAACAAATGATTGATGAAGACAGTTTTTGCGAAATTAAGAAGAAATTTGCCAAGGAACTGATTACCGGTCTTGCCCGAATGGATGGAAAATCGGTCGGTATCATCGCCAACCAACCGCGTGCAAAAGGTGGTGTGCTGTTTCCGGATTCGGCTGATAAAGCAGCCAAATTTATTCAACTATGTGATGCCTTTCATATTCCATTACTGTTCTTAATGGATATACCCGGTTTTATGATTGGCACAAAAGTAGAGCAGGCAGGAATTATCCGTCACGGTGCCAAAATGCTGGCAGCCATGAGTGAAACAACCGTGCCAAAAATCTCAGTAGTTGTTCGAAAGGCATACGGAGCAGGATTATACGCGATGGCTGGGCCGGCTTTTGAACCGGATTGCTGTCTGGCGTTACCATCTGCACAAATAGCTGTCATGGGTCCGGAGGCGGCAGTTAATGCTGTCTATGCCAACAAAATTTCTGCCCTCCCAGAAGCAGAACGGCCAGCGTTTATTAAAGAAAAGCAAGAAGAATATAAAGACGATATTGATATCTATCGTTTGGCTTCTGAACTGGTCGTTGATGCGATCATTGATCCGGAAAATCTGAGATCTGAGCTCGTTACTCGCTTTGCCATGTATGAAACGAAACAGGTAACTTTTACAGAAAGAAAACACGGCGTATATCCGGTCTGATTATCACCACAAAATCATCATATCGTTCATCGGAAACGATATGGTGATTTTTTCTTTAAAAATATTAATCATATAATTTACCATAATATTATTATGTATACTCAAACAAAATTATTCCATTTTTCCCCTTTTAATGATATTCTAAACGTAAAGAGATGACAAAACGAAAGTTCTCAGACTTCCTCGTGATTAGAGGTGGGGGTATACAATTCGCTAAATGCATGAAAAAGTGGAGAATGTTTTACTGACTTTCATACGATACGGATAATGGATGCCGCTGAGGGAATTGACATGTTTAATGATCCCTCAAAATAGTTAAAATGGTAGTAACGTAACAGACAAACCAAAATGAGGTGAGGGAATGAAAGTAAGCGAATTTATGATTACAGATGTTATTTCTGTAACCAAGGATCAGTCCATTAAGGAATTACTGGAATTACTGGTCAAACATAAAATTGGCGGTGTTCCAGTAGTAGATGAAACAAATACATTACAAGGAATGATTACAGACGGGGATGTGGTTCGTTATCTAAATCCAAGAGGCAGAACCGTTTATGACATGTTTTCGCTCGTGTTTGTAACGGAAAAGGAAGAATTACAACATAAACTGGACTATGCCATTGGTCAGGCTGTCGGTGACATGAGACGAAAAAAAGATACCTATTATGTACACCCTGATGATGATTTGGATAGTGCTATTTCGATTTTGTCCAAGCATCACTTCAAAAAAATACCGGTTATTGATAGCGACCATAAAGTAGTTGGAGTCATAAGCCGCGGGGACATTATCCGCTATATTACAACCAAATTGCTATGATGATACTCCTGTGTATATCTGCTCACAGGAGTTTTAATTTTAGAGGATGTTCAAAAAGTCCGGTAAAAATGACCTTCGAATTTCGTCGTTGGCTTGCTTTTCCGCTCCTCATGTACTTTTTATGTACACTCCGGTGCTCAAAGCTACGCCGCCTAGAACTTCTCGGTCCTTTTTATCCTCCTTTTTGAACACGCACTCTTACGGATGATTGACAAATCAACTTCAAGTGGTAGCATTTATTTGTGAAAAACCGTATAATAATGATGTATATGACGTTTAGATGTGTGTTTACAAAAGAAAGCAAAAAATGCGCGTATGCAACAGACCTTTAGAACATTCGCCGATGAAGAAAGGAATTGTGTATGTTGGAATCAGCAACCTTGCCATCCCAGCAAGTGGGGATCAACCAATTAACCGCACTATACGAGACCATGCTTGATGCTTTCGATAAAACAAGTGCGGATAAAATACTTGATATCTATGAAAAATTTAAAAGTCAAGAATATGTCATTAGTTTTGCCGGTCATTTTTCAGCGGGAAAGTCTACAATGATTAATACACTATTGGGGACAGCCATTCTGCCAGAGAGCCCGATCCCAACGAGTGCCAATGTCGTTAAAATCACTTCCGGCCGAGGCTCTGTCAGGGTATTCTTTCATGATCAGGCGCCAGTAGAATATCAGGAACCTTATGATATGGAAACAATCAAAAATTACTGCAAGGACAAAGAGAATATCAAAAAGATAGAAATAAGTACGTCTTCACCAATCATTCCAACGAACACAGCACTTTTTGATACTCCGGGCATTGATGCAGCAGATGATGCAGACCGGCTGATTACAGAGGCATCCATGCACCTGGTTGATTTGCTTGTATATGTGATGGACTATAACCATGTCCAATCCGAGGTTAATCTGCAATTTTTACGAACGTTAAATGAGAAGCAGATTCCTTTTTTTGTAGTAATTAATCAAATTGATAAACATGACGACAAAGAGCTTTCGTTTGCGACATTTGCAGACAGAGTAGATCAAACATTTGCCAATTGGAATATCGTTCCAGAAGCAATCTATTATTCTTCATTAATGGATCAGCATACGAAATATAATCAATTTCAACAATTAAAGTCAGATGTGTTTGCACGGTTGGAGGAAAAACGTAATTTCATCGATTCCATTACCCAATCCGTTCGTCAGGTAATGGATGAACATCGCCAGGAATTAACGAATGTGTTTACAGAAAAAATTGCTGCCTACCCTGAAACAGCAATGGACATCGCAGACATTTACGAACAAAAGCAGTCTATTGAACAGCGGATCAGCGAGATGGAGCATGATCACCAAACATTGGAACAAGGATTTCGACAAGAATTAGAAGCAACATTGAAAAATGCCTATCTGATGCCGCATGGCTTGCGTGAAAAAGCAGCTGCCTTTTTGGAGGCACAGCAGCAAGATTTTAAGGTTGGTTTTTTTGGCGCCAAGAAAAAAACAGCAGCAGAAAGAGAACTCAGGCAAAAAACTTTTTTATTAGCTTTGCAGGAAACTATGGAGTCAACTATCCAATGGAAATTACGTGATAAATTAACCAGCCTGCTAAAACAATCGGGAATTACGGACCAAAAACTCATAGCAGCAATACAGCAAATTGCGATTGATTATACGACAGATGATCTGATTGCCTTGGTGAACCCCGGTGCAAAAGTGAATGGTCAATCGGTTTTGCATTATACCAATGAGGTCAGTCAGGATATTAAACAAAAGTATAAACAAAAAGCACTTGGACTTTGGGAAATAATTGATAAACAGCTGGCACAGAAGGATAAAAAGAAACGTTCCACCTTTGAAGCGGAATTGGACCAGATCAATCGAAGTCTAAACATGGAAGAGGAAAAAAGTAAATTAGCGCAAACCTATCAGGATCAATTAAATCAATTGGAAGAACAATTCGCGCATCCTACAAATACCGGGGATAAGTCGCTGGATCAAATCCTGGCAGAACGACAGCAAAACTTTGAGCAACCACTCACTATGGAACAGACTGCCACGACGAAGATAAAAGAATCTGTATCTGAACCGGAAACAATTTCAACAACAACAGATCAAGATTCTCCATCCAGTAAACAGGTATGTACAAACATTGATAAAACAATCGAAAAAGTGGAGGGATTACCAGGGTTCCAGACGATTGTCGACGATTTGATCGAAAAACGTGATCGATTAACTAACAGGACCTACACGATCGCCTTGTTTGGGGCATTTAGTGCCGGAAAATCATCGTTTGCTAATGCCTTGCTGGGTGAACAGGTACTGCCGGTTTCTCCTAATCCAACAACGGCAGCAATCAACCGGATTTGCCCGGTTACAACGTCGCACAGTCATGGTACGGTAATCGTTCATATGAAAGAGAAGAAGGCATTGTTCGATGACCTGGTAACGATCACCAAACCATTTAACCCATCAGCAACCAGTTTAGCCGACTTACTGCAATGGGTAAAAGATAACGACATCCAGCAAAATAGTGAATTAAAACAACTGCATCAATCATATTTGCAGGCCATGATCAACGGTTTTGCCGAACATCAGGATTTGTTAGGTGATTCTATTTCGACCGGTTTGGTTGATTTTGCGGCATATGTTAGTGATGAAACCAAAGCATGTTTTGTAGAATCGATCGATGTTTATTATGAGTCGGAACTTACCAGACAGGGTATTACGCTGGTGGATACACCTGGAGCAGATTCTGTCAACTCCCGGCATACAAACGTAGCCTTTGATTATATCAAATATGCGGATGCGATGTGCTTTGTCACCTATTATAATCATGCATTGTCCCGCGCGGATCAGGACTTTTTGATTCAACTTGGCCGGGTGAAGGATTCATTCCAGCTGGATAAAATGTTTTTTATTGTCAACGCAGCAGACCTGGCCAAAGACGACACAGAACTTCACTTGGTGACCAGTTATATTGAAGAACAGCTGCTGCAATTTGGAATCCGGTTTCCCAAGTTATATCCGGTTTCGAGCAAACAGGCGCTACATGCTAAACTGCTAGAAGAACCTGTTGGCCGTGACATGCAACAGTTTGAACAAGATTTTTACTCCTTTATTCAAAATGACCTGGCAAGCCTATCGATTCAGGCTGCTTTACTTGACATGCAAAGAGCCTACCAGGCAATAACTAATTACATTGCCTCGGCAAATCTTAACGAGGCGGAAAAGGAGCAATATCGTACTCAGCTTGAAAACGAACGTGATTCATTGCAACAGATAGTGGATGCCATGGATGCCGATCTATATGAGAAACAGATTGCACAAAAACTGGAGAAACAGTTGTTTTATGTCATGGAGCGGTTAGGCATTCGATTTCACGATATATTTAAGGAATTCTTTAACCCGGCAACCATTACGGAATCGGGAAAACAGGCAACCAGCCAATTGAACCGGAACCTAAATAATTTACTGGATTATGCTGGATATGAACTCGTTCAGGAATTACGTGCGGTTTCACTTCGAGTCGAAGCATATATGCAGTCACTTGCTGACGATGCTTACACCGGCTTAAAAGAAGATATAGCACAAATCGATCCCAAACTTTTATTACCTGACTTGGCAGCCTGTCATTTTAATACACCAGAGTATGAACCGGCTTTCCGTGAATTAGACCGTGCTATATTCGATAAGTCATTGGCGCTTTTTAAGGGAACAAAAGCATTTTTTGCCAAAAATGAAAAAGAACATATGAAGGATGACATCTATCAGACATTGGCGCCGATTGCACAGCGATATGTTGATGAAAATCAGGCAAAAATGATGGCATCCTATCAAGAACAATGGCGGGAAATGATGAAATACATGCAACAGAAGACAATGAACACGATCAACCAATCGATTAATGATGCCTTATCCGTACTTACCGAAACGGTTGATATCGATGATTTGAAAATAAAACAGCAAGAACTTAAGCAGATCATCGAGTAAAATAGATACTGGGTATGTGCTGATTGCAAAGCCCGGAATCGCTATTGGAAAGGAAAATCTATATGAGCGTGCGAAACAAGATATTGCTGGTTGATGGAATGGCCCTGTTATTTCGAGGCTTTTATGCAACAGCCTTCCGAGGAAATTTTATGAAGACGAAACAAGGGGTACCGACCAACGGGATTTATCAGTTTTTACGGTATTTCCTTGATGCTGTCGAAAAATTTGCCCCCACCCATGTAGTCTGTTGCTGGGACATGGGAAGCAAAACGTTTCGGACAGATTTATTCGCCGGATATAAAGCCAATCGCGGGGAGCCCCCAGAAGAACTGATCCCGCAATTTGATTTAGTCAAAGAGGTTGTTGCAGCATTTGATATGCCAAATGTTGGTGTTGAAAATTTTGAAGCAGATGATTGCATTGGTACGTTGGCTCAGCTTTATAAAATAGAAAATGACGTCCTGATTTTAACTGGCGATCAGGATATTCTGCAACTGGTTGACGATGGAATTGATGTCGCGATCATGAAAAAGGGACAAGGTAATTATGATGTTTTTACGAACGATAATTTTCATGAAAAACGAGGGATATCACCGAAACAAATCATTGATTTAAAAGGGTTAATGGGTGATACGTCCGATAATTACCCGGGTGTAAAGGGAATTGGCAAGAAGACAGCGTTAAAACTAATTAAAGAATATGATTCGATTGATAATTTACTCCAAAATATGGAGCAGTTGCCAAAGGGTGTCCGAAATAAAATTGAAACCAATATGGACATGTTGCAGCTATCAAGGGAATTAGCTGAAATTAAATGCGATGTTCCGATTAACTGTTCGCTGGAGACAGCGGTATGGCAATATGATAAAAACAAAATCAATGATAAATTTATGGAGCTGGATTTTACCCATATGGTGAAATTAATTGGATAGTCACCGCTGGGTCGGATCCAGTTCCTTGATTATAATTACATTTATGGTCTCCAAAAATCTTCCAAATAGGTTTATCATTCTCCTTTCTTAAAATTTCATCACTGCTACTAGATTTATGTTTTTTGATATTATATAATTTTCTTAGGAAAGTAGGTGATTCAGATGGGAAGACCATAAAAATTTTCATAAACACTTTCTTTTTGAATCATTTACACATGGAGCGTGTATTTATCCAAAGAGAATATTTAAGTGTTAGCCAACAGTAAATAAAACTCTATTTTGGATAACCGGAGGTGGATTCCTTGTGTCCACGTGATACAAGGGTAAAATTAATTGGAAATAGTTAACTTACTTATGGTTGTCATATTGGTCTTGTTAACAGGATTCTTTGTGGCAACCGAATTTGCGATTGTAAAAGTTCGAACAACTCGTATTGATCATTTAATCGGGGAAGGAAATAAGAACGCTGTATATGCGAAGAAACTAATCGATAATTTGGATGCTTATTTATCTGCTTGCCAATTAGGTATTACGGTTACAGCATTAGGTATAGGATGGCTGGGTGAACCAGCAATTGCAAGTCTTCTGCAACCGTTTTTTCATAATTTGGAAATAAATTCATCGGTTTCCCATATCATATCGATTGTAATCGCCTTTTTGATCATCACTTTTCTGCATGTGGTTGTTGGTGAATTAGCACCTAAAACTATTGCTATTCAAAAGGCTGAATTTATTACACTTTGGTTAGGCAGACCACTTATTTGGTTTTATAAAATCATGTACCCGTTTATTTGGGTTTTAAATGGATCCGCGAGATTAATAATAAGACTGTTCGGCTTTAAACCGATGCAAGAACATGAGATAGCCCACTCAGAGGAAGAATTACGCTTAATTCTTTCGGAAAGCTATAAAAGTGGAGAAATAAATCAATCCGAAATGATGTATGTTAACAATATTTTCGAATTTGACGATCGTCTGGCAAAAGAAATTATGACACCTCGAATGGAAATGGTATGTTTCTTCAAAGAGGATAGCTTCGAGGATAATTTAGATGTTATCCGTGAAGGGCAGTATACGAGATACCCTGTTGCGGATGATGATAAAGACCATATTGTTGGGTTAGTGAATCTTAAGGAAATTTTTACAGGGCATATTGAAAACGAACAGAAATCAATTGAACGTTACATTAGGCCGATTATTCATGTTTCAGAGGTAACTCCGATTAAAGAAGTATTAATCAAAATGCAGAAGGAACGTATTCATATGGCAATCGTTATTGATGAATATGGTGGAACAGCAGGTTTGCTAACGGTTGAAGATATATTGGAAGAAATCGTCGGGGATATTCGTGATGAATTTGATGTTGATGAAAAACCAAGGATTGAAAAAGTAACAAATACAACAACAATTGTTGATGGAAAGGTACTACTGGATGATATTAATGAGCAAATAGGAACAAACCTGGCGGAAGAAGAAGTGGATACGATCGGTGGTTGGATTATTGCCAATAATCTGGATGCCCGAAAAGGAACAACTGTTGAACACGAAGGATTTCAATTTGTTGTTGATGAGATTGACGGCTATCAGATAAAGAAAGTGAAAATAGTAGGAACTAACGAAACCATTTAGGATAAAAGAAAATTTCCGTTTCTATATAGAAAACCTGTACAACGAGCAAATCGTTATACAGGTTTATGAGTTAATAAACCACTTTATTTACGATTGTTCCGACGGTTGTTATTACGCTGTTTGTTATGGTCATCAAAATCGTGATTATCGAGGAATTCATTTTCGCTGGCAAATTCAACGTTATCTATTTCATGATCAAAGTTGTCAATGTTATCGCGGTTTCTTTTGTTGTTATCATGTTTGCTCATTGGAGATCCTCCCGAAATTATGATCTGTGAACCGTTTACGCTCACACACATATTTTAACCCCCTTTAAAATAAAATAATCTGTTCCTTTTTGGTAAATGGATGTCTTCCGAGAATGATTTGTCTTTGATACGATGATTATAAGAACAAAGATACAGAGGAAGGCTGATGATTATGGCATTTACCGAACAGCAATTACAAAACTGGACGAAAGAATATCCTTTGCTGCAAGACATTCTTAATTTACAACCGGTTGTATGGCTTCATCCTTCAAGGAAAGAATCTCATGCTACTTTACCTGTAGATGAAACGGATATGGTCGAGGCAGCGCTATTATGGGAACGTTTTGCACCGTTTTTAGCTAAGGCATTTCCGGAAACGCATGGTATTGTTGAATCTCCATTACGCCCCATACCATCCGTAAAGGAGCAGCTTATCAGCCATTATAGGCTGCCGTTTGCTGGTGATCTGTACCTGAAATGTGATAGTGAACTGCCGATTGCCGGCTCGATTAAGGCCCGGGGCGGGATTTATGAAATTTTACATTATGCGGAAAAACTGGCATTAGATGAGGGGCTGATCACCAAAGGTGCCAACTATGAAAAATTTGCAAGTGAAGCATTTCAAGCATTTTTTAAGCAATATTCGATCGGTGTCGGTTCTACCGGGAATTTGGGATTAAGTATTGGTATTATTAGTGCCAAATTGGGATTTGATGTCACGGTTTATATGTCTAGTGATGCGAAACAATGGAAAAAGGATTTATTACGAGACAAAGGGGCTACCGTAAAAGAATTCACCGGTGACTTTAGTGAAGCAATTCGGGAGGGACGAAAAAGGACAGAGGCGGATCCACAGGGTTATTTTGTTGATGATGAGGATTCCAGACATTTATTTTTGGGATATAGTGTAGCAGCCTTAAGACTAAAAGAACAACTGGAACAACAGCAAATTCTGGTTGATCAAAATCACCCGCTTTTTGTGTATCTTCCTTGTGGTGTTGGTGGTTCGCCAGGTGGTATTACATTCGGGTTGAAACAAATATTCGGTGACTATGTCCATTGTTTTTTTGTTGAGCCGATCCATTCCCCCGCCGTACTAATTGGTCTTTTGACCGGTGAGCAGGATAGATTATCTGTCCAGGACTTTGGCCTTGATAATCGAACAGAAGCAGACGGTCTGGCGGTTGGACGTCCTTCGCATTTTGCTACGGCCATTAGCAATCAATATATTAGCGGCATCTATACGCTGGCCGACGATGACTTGTTCAAACAATTATATATGCTTGCTGATAGTGAAGGGATATTTGTTGAACCATCAGCTGCAGCGGGGTTATCTGGGCCTGGTAAAGTTGCCCAAACCAGCTATGCGAGCGATCATCACTTAAATATGGACCAAGCAACACATATCGTATGGGCAACAGGTGGTTCACTTGTGCCCAAAAAAGAAATGGAACAGTTTTATGAAAAAGGAAAAATACTCATGCGTAACCTGAAATAGACTATGCAACAGTCCAATCAAGCTGTCAATGCGTCAAAAACCGCCCAATTTAGAAAGGGGTCTGTTCATCATCATCGAACAGACTCCTTTTACCTTATGCTGCTTTGTTGCTGTCATCTTTGTCGTTATTCATACTGTTGTACATGCGTTTTGTTTCCCAATATTCAATTTGGGGTAACCCCCAGTAGAGCCAATATTCATGAATCAGCGTTACACCAACGAAGAAAACCGCATTCCAGTCAAGATATTTCATCAACAGGCTCCTCTCTTTATAACATTATACAGAAATGGAACTAGTCTAAGTACAACGGATATTTTATGAATCAGGTTTTTTCGCATTGCCCCTGATAGCTCGAAGCAAGTTTGGCCTCATGGAGAATTTGTTCATCATTCATTAGTGTTCCCTTCAGCCCAACGACTTTGCTATATACTTGTTGCATTTACCGGAAACCCGGGGTAATCCCAACAATTAAGATGCGTGCCTTTTTATTTATATATTCGACTGGTGCGTAATATATCGATAATTTTTGATCGGCTGATTGCTCTAAAAGAAAACGATGATTGACGATCTCCCCTTGTTTCACTTGGCCAGATAAAGAAAAGATAGCATCTTTAAATGAAGCAAATTTGGCATAATTCGTTATTCCCATAGATATCCTCGATTCCTGTCATATTTATGTGATGTTCAGATGCTTTAAAAGAACTAGCATGTAAACAATGATTTTATTCGCATATAACGATACATTGTACGAGCATGTCGTCCCTCCGGTGTATGTGGATTAATCAGTGGACGAAGGCGGCGCATAAATTCTTGATCACATCTGCATCGATGCCCATGGATTTGGTAACATAGGTCGTGTGCTTTACAAGCAGCATCCACTGCATTTATCGGTGCACCAGGGCCGCTACAACCTGGTCCGCACCAGCGATAACCTGGAAATAGACAACGCTCGTGATGGTATCCTCTGTTTCTTTTTCTTGGCATGTTCTCCATCTCCTTTATATGTCTATTAACCCTCTCTACTTCCAAGAAAATCTTCTTCATTTCAGTTTATGCTCGATCCACCACACTGGTTGTTTGAAAACCTAAATCGCATGGACGGTGATCATTTTTGCTCTATAAAAAGAATAAGATAAGAGGGAGGTGTTGTCCAATTTACATTCACATTGTCTGAGGGAGGAGCATTCATGAAATTATTCATGTTAAAAAATGGACTAGTTTTAGCTGGAGGAGCCATTCAGGGGATGGGGATGGGTCTGTTTTTGTTTCCTAATTCTATTCCTTCCGGTGGTGCCGGCGGGATTGCGATATTATTAAACTATTGGTTCGGTATTAGTAATGGTCTGGCACTTTGGATTGTCAATTTTTCCATGCTGTTGCTGGGTATTAAATATTTTGGAAAAGCGTTTGTGTTATGGACGATTGTCGGGATGACGATGACATCTGTTTCCATCCAGTTTTTTGAACAATTTATACAAGTCCCGCAAAGAAATATCATATTTGACCTTGTCCTTGGCTCCGTTTTTCTTGGCACAGGGATTGGTATGCTAATGCGTCAAGATGTTTCCAATGGTGGTGTCGGTGTCGTAGCCATGATCATTGCTTCCGGACGGGAAATTCTGCCGGGAAAGCCATTGTTATATATTAATTGTTTCATTTTTATTTTAACCGCCATGATGATTGACTGGAAAATTATTTTGTTCGCATTTTCCAGCCAATGGATTTCAACCAAGGTTGTGGATTATGTCTGTAATTTAACATTCCATCAGGCATATACCCTTGGCTGGCGGAAAAAATAGTCCTACATATAGTTATAACGAAAAGTTGTATTTTTATTTTCCTTTCCGTCTTTTCCTTTGACATGAATTAATGTTAGCATAAGCAGGGCAACGATGAGTGTCAGGACAGCGATGGAAACAAACATGCCAGTTCGCGACCAATCCATCAGCCGGGAAAATATCGGCGGCCCCAAGGCAACACCAAGAAAACGGACAGAGCCGTACAGTGAGGTAACAAAACCTCTGCGTTCTTTACCAACAGCACCAGTAATAATACTATTTACGCACGGCAGAACGAGTCCGGCTCCAACACTGCTGATGGCCAGAACAGCCAGAAATGGGATTAATTTTTCCAGGAATACGAGTGAACCATAGGAAATTGTCATCAATATAAGTCCAAGCACTGATAATTTTTTCATTCTTTCCAAATTCTTTCCGATCTGGGTTCCCGTGATATAGGACGTCGTAACCATAACAAGTAACGGGATTGCGAGTATGAGCCCCTTTATAATACCGTCAATTTTATATGTCTTTTCCAATACGTCAGATAAAAAGAAAAGGATACCAAATAAGGTAAATAAACAGGTGCCACCTGCGAGATATGTTGTAATAATCCATCTTCCTTCATGTTTAAATACACTCAACAGCCCATGCATGTATTTGGCGAATGGCGGTGGTGTTTGCCGGTTGCTCTTTTCTTTAATAAAAATTAACGAAAGTAAAGCAGAAATCAGACTGATAACCGGGAATACAAAAAACACGGAAAACCAGGTAATTAACGCAAATAACGACCCTAGAACTGGGGATAACACTTTCCCCAACCCGTTGGATGCCTCAAAAATCCCTAGAACACGACTCTGTTCTCCGCCCTTGAATAAATCACCGGTCAAGGCCATTGCGATGGGCGCTGTCCCGGCTGCACCAATCCCTTGAATGATTCGGCCAATCAGAATCCACATATACGCATGTGAAAAAAAAGCCGCACCAACTCCCGCAAGCAGTCCGCCCAACCCAAATAAAACAAGTGAGGGGACAATAACAATTTTTCGCGAAAACCGGTCAGAAAGATAACCGACGACAGGGATTAAAATGGCTGCCGCGATCGAAAAGACGGTAATTGTCAGGCTCACCTGCATTTGTGAAAGTTTTAAGGTGGATTTCATCTCCGGCAGCATCGGGATTAACATCGAATTTCCTAATGTCATGATCAGCGGAATCGATCCAATGGCGACGATGGTCATTCCCTTATTTTTTGATGTGGATGCCACTTTGTTTCCAACTCCTCCGAATTTATTTTTTCAGTTTCTACATTGTTATTTCAAATTAATTGGTGGGGAAACAAGCCACCCTTTTTCTTTGGAAAGTTGCAATAGTTTTACTTCATATTCCTCTTTTTGGGAATGGAATTCACCATACATCGTTCGAATATCTTCCCGAATAGCAATGCCCATAATGTAGCTGCACGATATTTTTCCGGTCATTAATTCCTTCTGCGCAAGTGCAGCAATCTCCGAATCATTAAACCGGGCACCAGCCGGAATATCTTGCACTTCTACATTAGGACGATCCGGTGGAGCTGGTGGTAAGCGAATTCCGGTTTCCTTTAAAATTGCCTCAACCTGTTGCTCTTCCTGGGTAAAGATATTCTCTTGCAAATCCTCGAGCAATACTTTCAAATCGTTGTCACCTGTATGGTTAATCAGAACTTGCATTGTTACTAAAACCGTTTTTGTATGATGTAAATATGACCATAAATGAAAAACCTCACCGGAATGAAGTGGTTCTTCCTGAGGTTTGTTGGATAACATACCCATGCGATTTACCCTCCTGAAATATTTCTAGCCGAGGCGCCTTGCGAATGCAGCAGGCACCGTTTCATTTAGTCTCCCTAAAAAAACAAAAATTATGTTGTATTACGAACGATTCAGAAATAAGGCATGTGCTTACACGTTTCCTCTTGAACGATTTTATTCAGGACAGGAACCTATGCTTTATTTATACATAGGCTAAAAACAGATTAAGACTAACAAAGAGATGAGGTTTGGGATATGGGAAAAAGATTTCTACTGTTGCTTAGCATGTTATTTGTTATTGCTGTTTTTGCCGGTTGTTCAAAGGGAGAAAGCGCCCCTTCTGATGTCGAACAAGATCATGTAATTCGGATTGGTTATCAGAAGAATGGACCCCTCGTTATTTTAAAGTCACTTGGTACATTGGAGGAGCAACTGAATTCACTTGGATACACAGTGGAATGGAAGTTATTCCAGGAAGGGCCCGCTTTAGTCGAAGCATTAAACGCTGGCAGTATTGATTTTGGCAGAACCGGAAATTCCCCAGTCATTTTTGCACAGGCTGCAAATACCGACTTCCAAATTGTTGCGGCTGGAAAATCCAAATTTCAGGGAAGTGGTATCCTAGTGCCAAAGGATTCTGATATCAAATCCATTGCTGATTTAAAGAATAAAACGGTGAGTTTTGCCAAAGGGTCCAGTTCACATTATTTATTGGCAAAAGCATTGGAAAAATCCGGTTTGAAGTATTCAGATATTACACCGGCTTTTCTGTCACCAGGAGATGCACGAATTGCTTTTGAACAAGGAGATGTGGATGCCATGGTAGTTTGGGACCCATTTACCGCGTCGACAGAGCTTTTTTCTGACGCGACCTTACTTGTTAACGGAGAAGGATTTACTACCGATCGCGATTTCTTTATCACAACAAACGAGTTTGCCAAGGAACATCAAGACTTGGTTGATGTCGTAATGGAAGAGGTAAAAAAATCATCCGAGTGGGCAAATAACAACCACGATGAACTGGTCAGCATGCTTACACCGATCTTAAATATTGAGGAAGAAGCAATGAAAAAGTCGGTAGAGCGTCGGACTTATGGGGTAGATCCGATTAATGAGCAGATTATCAAAGAACAACAGGAAATTGCCGATACGTTTTATCGATTGAATATCATACCAAAGAAGATAAATGTAGCAGATATCATGAAGAAATAATTACAGGAAAGGGGGATGACTTGTGGGACGTAAAATAAATCGATCAGCTGCAAAAATCACTCCTTGGCTAATCCCGCTGCTATTATTATTTGGATGGCAGTTTTTATCATGGGTGGGAGCTATTCCGGAAAGGATTTTACCTGCACCAACCCAGGTCTTTGCAGCTGGTGTTGAACTTTTTTCAACGGGTGAATTGGTTAATCATGTAGGAATCAGTTTAAGCAGGGCTTTAATCGGTTTTCTGATTGGCGGGATTATTGGCTTTTTATTTGGATTATTTAATGGTGTGTTTAAAATAGCTGACCTATTCTTTGATACGTCGATACAAATGCTCAGAAATATCCCGCATTTGGCCTTGATTCCACTTGTTATTTTATGGTTTGGCATTGATGAAACCTCGAAAATATTTTTGGTTGCCCTGGGAGTGCTGTTTCCGGTCTATATTAATACGTATCATGGGATCAAATCCGTTGACAAAAAATTAATTGAAATGGGTAAAGCTTACGGACTAAAGGGGGTCGGATTATTTTTCCACGTCATTTTACCGGGGGCAATGTCTTCTATATTAGTCGGTATACGCTTTTCGTTAGGGGTCATGTGGCTAACCCTGATCGTCGCTGAAACAATTTCTGCACATTCAGGAATCGGTTTTATGGCGATGAATGCCCGCGAGTTTATGCAAATGGATGTGATTGTGCTTAGTATTGTTCTTTATGCTTTGTTTGGAAAGTTATCTGATATTATTGCCAGATATTTGGAGAGAAGATTACTTAAATGGGATATGTAGTTAACAGGGAGGAAAATAAAGTGAAAGTAATTCCGGAACAAAAAAGTCATGTTCTACTTGAAAATGTAAAAAAAAGCTATACTAATCGACCAGTTTTAAAAGGACTGGATCTCAGCATCAAAAAGGGGGAATTTGTCGCAATCGTTGGAAAGAGTGGATGCGGAAAAAGTACATTACTTCGCCTCATCGCTGGTTTGGAAGGGGTAAATGAAGGTTCTATTTATATTAATGATAACGAGCTGAATCATTTAAATGAACAGGCACGGATCATGTTTCAGGACGGACGTCTGCTCCCCTGGAAGAAAGTGTTTGATAACGTATGTATTGGTTTGCCAAAAGATGCAAAAGAAAAGGTTGTTCAGGCATTAAAACAAGTTGGCTTGGAAGAACGAATGGACGATTATCCCGCAAAGCTTTCCGGCGGTCAGCAACAACGGGTAGCCTTGGCAAGGGCATTGGTCCATGACCCATCATTATTGCTGCTTGACGAACCATTAGGTGCACTGGATGCCCTTACCCGTATTGAAATGCAAGATCTAATTGAAGCGTTATGGAAAAAGAATAACTTTACATCCATTTTGGTAACCCATGATGTAGAAGAAGCAGTGTCCCTGGCTGATCGGGTTGTTCTCATTGAAAATGGTACCATCAGTCTGGATCAGGTAATCCATTTACCACGCCCAAGACAACGCAGCCATCCCGCCTTCACCATGTACATTGAGGAGATTTTAGGAAGAATCATGGAACACAAACAAGCCAAAGATTTTGTGATGTAGGTGAAATGCTGATTTATCGAATCATTTTTTAATCCCGTAAAGTATAAACGCAACACCGATAATAATAAAAACAAATTTTCCAATCGATAGTCTGTCTGCGATGGCCGCAACACCAATTGCAGTTGTCAAGAGCAAAATCAACGGGTCAATCAAAGCGATGGAACTATTAATAATCAGTGCTTTATCAATTTCATTAAATCGTATCATTAGATAAGCCGCAAATATCTCCATGCACCCCGATAAAATTCGGATAAGCGCCATAACAACAATAGCTTTTCCCAAAACGGTAAACATCATTATCCTCCTGAACCATACTTCTTTCATTATATGCACTACTTGTACACATAAGGACTGGAGGATCGGAAAAGTTCAAAAATAATTTAACCTCAAACACGGCAGGAGGAAATGACACTGGTCATATTTATCAGAGCAGAAGAGCATCACGGAATAGTTGCATCGTTCAATAAAAAAACGGGAGATCCTGATCAGGTTCTCCCAATTCATTTTTTTCACGCTGAAAGGGGCTTGTTACTGGGTATTTGGACTTGTAATTAATACATTCCGCCACCGACAAAGCTGACACCAACGATAATCAGCAAGATAAAGAGCACGACAATCAATGCAAAGCCACCACCACCGCCGCCATAACTCATCTAGAATTCCTCCCTTCTCTATCCGGCTTCACAATAGCATATGGTTGCTTGTAAAAGTTGTATTGGACAGATATAGATGAGGATATGAAAATGTGCCAAAACACTATTTGGATTAGACAAAAAACTCCTTTATGCGCGTGTTTAAAAGGAGGTTATGAACTTAATTATCTCGATCTTTTTTTGTATGAAGTGTTTCGGGATCGGTTTCTTCGGCAAATTCTGTTTGTAATTGGTTGGTGGCTGGTAATTGATCAGGCACGTCATCATCTGAAAGACGTTCCACAATATAAGCATGAATGAATGGTTCACACAAGGAAGTAAAAAAGGCGGCCATTAACGAAATGATTGTAACGGGTAGACTTGCTCCCATTACGAAGCTCCCCAATGCCCAGAATGAAACAAATGATAATGCAAAATCCCCAATTGAGGCAGCGATATTACCAAATTTTCTAAGGATAAACAGATCACCAACAAGATAAGATATACCTGTTACAAGTAAACTAAGCATTAATAAATTCGTCAATGTTGCTTGGAAAAATATGCCGAATGTCGAGAAAGTGATAATTGAAATCACGATAAATTTGATACCCAATACTTTTAAATGTCCCATGTTTTCTACCTCCGCTTTCGTTAAGAATGATATATTTTTATCCTGTCCATTTTTTTAAAAACAACACGGAAGTTTCGCTTATGTATAGCATTTCATTGCAAACAAAATCTAATGCTATAAGTTGGAGATGATAATAATGGTTTAGTTATTTAAAGATATAAGAGGTGATGATGCAATGCCGGAATTACCGGAAATGGAAACATATAAGACATTATTAACGCAACAAATTGTCGGAAAAAAGATCACTGAAGTAATCGTTAATCGAAATAAGTCGATCAATATGGATTCGGATGAATTTATTCAGAAGGTACTGAATCAAAAGGTAGAAGCGATTGAACGCCGGGCTAAATACTTGCTATTTCATCTTGAAAATGGTTCCTGCCTATTATTGCATTTGATGCTTGGTGGCTTCATGTTTTATGGGAAGGAAGAGGAAAGACCGGATCGCACAGTGCAAGTTCAATTAACCTTTGGGGACAAGCATCTTTATTTCATTGGTTTGCGATTAGGTTATCTTCATCTTTATTCTCCAGAGGTGGAAGGGAAGTTAAAGGATATTGGTCCCGAGCCACTTGATGTGAATTTCTCACTTGATACCTTTATAGAGGCACTGCAACAACGACGTGGTAAATTAAAAACAACATTGGTTGACCAGGAATTTCTGGCGGGAGTTGGCAACCGTTATTCCGATGAGATTGCCTGGCATGCGCATGTGTTACCAGAACGCCATGTTAATGACCTGAATGATCAGGAAAGAAACCGGCTATTTCAGTCTATCAGGTTTATTCTTCAGCGAGCTATCCAGTATGGCGGATACATGGAACAACCACTATTTAAAGACGATACATTAACAGGCGGGTACGTTGACAATACATATGTTTATAACAGGGAGGGGGAGGCCTGTAAACGCTGTAGCACCCCGATAGTTAAAGATAAAATATCATCCCGAAAAACGTTCTTTTGCCCGATATGTCAAAACTAAATGCAAGTTACCTCATCGCAGGAGGGAATTTTTATGAAATTTGGTTGTCATGTTTCGATAAGAGAAGGCTATCTAGGTGCGGCGAGACAAGCGGCGACTATGAACGCATTAGCCTTTCAATACTTTCCCAAAAACCCAAGGAGCTTGTCCGTAAAAGCATTCAATCAAGATGATGCAGCGCTTTGCAAGGATTTTTGCAAAAAAAATAATTTGACATCCGTGGCACATACGCCATACCCTACCAGTTTAACGCCAAGAGATAATCGGAAAAGGAAAGAAGTGATGCAATCATTAGTCAACGATCTGGAAATCGCTAACGCCTGTGGCTCTATTGGTGTGGTCGTTCACTTTGGGAAAATAATCAGTCTTGATGACCCGCTGGCAAGCTATCGATTAATGATTGATGTGCTTAACGAGATACTTCGAAAATGGCATGGCGATAGCAAAATTTTACTCGAAAACACAGGTGGAAAACCGGGAACGATGGGAACAACATTGGAAGAACTTGTCCAGGTCCGCAACTTGTGTGAACATCCGGAACAAATTGGGTTCTGCCTTGATACGTGTCACGCATTTGCCAGTGGACTGTGGGATGGTGATAATTGGGAAGCCGTTTTGGAAAAAGGACAAGCACTTAATTATTTTAGTCATCTCAAGGTTATTCATTTTAATAACTCGAAATATAATACCGGGCTCGGGAAAGATCGGCACGCAAATATTTTTGATCATGGGTATATTACAGAATCTCAGTTTGACCAGCTTGTTCAAACTCCCGAGCTCAAAGACATACCATTTATTTTGGAAACCCCCAAGGAGGAGATACCTCATCAAGTTGAGATACGGCAATTACAGGAGCGGTGGGGCTCCCAACATTGACTTATTAGAGACATAATGAAAGATTTAAAGAGAAAATATATCGTCTAGAGAAAAAGTAATATCGGGAAAACGCGTGGAGATGAATGGCTGGTTTTCATCGGAATAAATATCTTCTAGCTTAAGCATATCATCATCGAGAACATATTTTTCAATGTATTGATTTTGATAATCAATGAGTAAGTACTCTTTTACACCCGCTTTTTCATAATAATTACGCTTGAGCAAGCGATCGTTACGTCCTGTGCTTGGAGATAATACTTCGACAACCAAATCCGGCGCCCCATAGCAACGTTTATTACGTAGTTTGCTTGTATCACAAATAATGGAGATGTCTGGCAATACAACCACATCATCTGTTCCCTTTTTTTCATTTTTAAATGGCAAAACTACTTGAAGATTGCTGCCAAATACATAACAATTACCTCCTTTGATCGCGTTCCTGAACTCTCCCATTATATTCGCAATGACATTTTCATGTTGGAAAGAAGCGGGCGCCATAAAAACAGGGATGCCTTCATATAATTCTGCGCGTTCCTCTTCTTTGACATATAGTAAAAATTCGTCCAATGAATAGGTTTTGTCCTTGTCTAACTGTGTCATTTTTCGAATCTCCTTTCATTGCTTTATTATTATTTAAATATTAGCAAGTATCCATTTTTATAGCAAACACTAAGATGGGCTTTGACAAAAATACGTTTAAGGATTAGAAAATTATAAAATATGCCAGGTACTAGATTGTGTTCCTGAAAATTTTGTTTTTACTAGACTTCCACTTTACTTTGCACAAAGATTCCGCTATTATTCAAAATAAAGATAATTAATAGAAAAGTACATGGAAAGCAGGGAATGTGAGATGGATGTTGAACTGCAAAAATTGATCAAAAAGAAATGGCAATTGCTTATCCCTGTGGTTACCCTGCTATTTATCTTTTATTTTGGCTTACCGCTGTCGTTGACTTTATTTCACGATTGGATGGCTGCTCCTTCTCCATTTTTTCAGATGAATTGGGGCTGGCTTTACGCCTTTTTGCAAATTCCTGTGACATGGCTGCTGGCAGGGTTTTATTGTATCAAAATGAAACAGTTCGATAAACAAATCATACAGCTGGTACAGGAGGATGTCGAATGAATCTGACTTATTTTCTTTTTTTCATTTGCATTATCGTTTGTACGCTGATTATTACATACTGGGCGGCTAAACGCAGCAATACGACCAATCATTTTTATACAGCGGCAGGCAGTTTGACGGGATGGCAAAATGGCCTGGCGATTGCAGGTGATTTCATTAGCGCCGCATCGTTTTTGGGAATTGTTGGTGCCATTGCATTGAATGGCTATGACGGTTTCTTGTATTCTATTGGGTTCCTAGTTTCATTTTTGATTGTCATGTTCTTCATAGCTGAGCCTGTTCACCATCTGGGAAAGTATTCTCTGGGCGATGTCATTTGCACGCGTTTTGCCAGCAATCGAATGCGTTGGACAATGGCTATTGGTACATTTTTGATTTCCATATTATATATGATTCCGCAATTGGTGGCTTCTGGTTTGCTAATTCGGTTGCTATTAAATATTGACTATTCTATTTCAGTTGTCATTATCGGTGGGCTAATGACCCTTTACGTTGTTTTTGGCGGCATGATTGCTACATCCTGGGTACAAATTGTAAAAACAGTTGTTCTTTTATCTGGAACTTTTTTGCTGTCACTTATCGTTTTATCCCGTTTCGATTGAAATGTACCTGCAATCATTGCAACCGTGAAGGAACACACACCACTCCACGAACAATTTTTTATGACCGGACAATTATTTTCCAATCCTTTGGAACTGATATCGTTGCAATTGGCATTGATTTTGGGCACTGCTGGTTTGCCACATATATTGATTCGTTTTTTTACAGTCCGTAACACGGTGGAGGTGCGTCGTTCACTAATGGGAGCTACTTGGATTATTGGCACTTTTTATGTGATGACACTTATTCTTGGATTTGGGACGATTGCCTCCTTGGGATATGAAAAATTAATAAAAGCTGACGCAACCGGGAATTTAGCGGCACCGATTCTGGCAAAGGAAGTAGGTGGTGACTTTTTGTTGGCATTTATTTCAGCGATCGCTTTTACCACCATTGTTGCCGTTGTCGCAGGTTTGGTGATTTCAGCGACAACTTCATTTTCACACGACATTTATCATCATATTTGGAAAAAGGGTAAATCAACTGAAAAGGAACAGCTCATAGCTGCCAGATGGACAGCACTTAGTATTGGATTGGTTTCTACCTTGTTTGCCTTACAATTGGAAAATATAAATGTCACCTTTTTAGTGTCATTAACGTTCATTGTTGCCGCTTCCAGCAATTTACCAATTCTGCTGCTCACTCTCTATTGGAAGCACTTTAACGAAACTGGTGCAATGATCGGGATGACATCCGGCTTTGTCGCTTCGTTGACAATGGTCATTTTGGGACCGAATGTGATGGATCCTGTAGACGGCTGGATCTTGAAAGAAGCGATATTTCCAATGCATAACCCTGGTATCATTGCAATCCCGATCGGTTTTTTGGGTTCCATTTTGGGGAGTATCTTTTCCGGCAGAGAGGAACCCGCACAGCAATGGAAGCAGTTTTTTGTTCAATCACAAACAGGAGTAATGGCGAAGGAGAGATGAGTGATGAAAGAAATGACCATCATTCTGTTTGAACGCCTAGGTCTATTGTTAGTCATTGCGTTCGTCATGACCCGGACATCTGGTTTCAAGTCTTTATTGTACAGGGAGTTTAGTTGGAAAATGACTATCGTGCATGCATGTGTGTTTGGCGTTTTTGGCATTGCCAGTACCATTACCGGTTTTGTCCTTGATGGTACCACCGTAATTCACGATTTTGTTTTTCAAGTATCTGACAACCAATTAATTGTCAGTTCAAGTCTTGTGGCGGTGGTGATTGCCGGTTTGCTTGGAGGGCCGGTAGTCGGTTTTGGTGCAGGAATGATTGCTGGAGGTCACCTCATGTTCTTAGGTGGGGTAGGGTGGTTGGCCAACGGGATAGTTAACCCATTGACAGGTTTGCTGGCAGGCTGGACAGCGCGCTTTTTTTCCGACGAACGGGTTATATCGCCATGGAAAGCATTATTTATCGGTATTTTCCCACCGGTACTACAGATGCAGATGCTATTGATTCTACATCCGCAATCCGATGAAATCATTGGCATTGTAGATATGATCGGTCTTCCATTGGTACTGTCCAACAGTGTTGCTATCGCGATATTCACGGCGATGATTGCCGTAGTATTGCGCGAACAGGAGAATGAGGCCGCTAAAGCGATAAAACAGGCTTTTTCCATTGCTGAAGAGGCGCTTCCATTTATTAAAAAAGATGATACAACTCAGATGGCTAACGGATTGGCAAAACTTTTGTATGACCGTTTGAATATTGCAGCAGTGGCTATTACGGATCAACGGCAAGTCCTGGCCCATGTCGGTATCGGACATGAGCATCATCGTCATGGAGATTTGATCACCAGTGAGTTGGCAAAACAAGTTATTTTGCAAAAACAAATGAAAGTAGCGGATTCACAAATGGATCTTCCATGCCATCATCCAAAATGCCAGTTGGAATCGGCAATCATTATTCCGATTATTAATGCAAATGAAGTGACACAACTCATTTACTTTTACTTTCGCAAAGCTCAACAAATTCGTCCGGTCGAGCGTACGCTGGCAGCAGGACTTGGTGAATATCTCTGCAATCAATTGAAAATGCTTGCTGCGGATCAATTAAAGACACATATGATGGATGCGGAGTTAAGAAACCTGCAGGCACAGATCAATCCACATTTTCTTTTCAACACCTTGCATTTAATTGCAGCTTCTTTTCGCAAAGAACCGGAACGCGCCCGCCATATCACAGTACAATTGGCTCAATTCATGCGTTTTAACTTAAAATTGGTTGCCACCCCGCTTGTTGCACTGGAGAAGGAATGCGAACATGTCCAAGCATATTTAGAAATTATTCAAGCTAGGTTTATGAACCGTTTACAAGTGAGTTTTATATATGAAGAAGATTTACTTGATGTACTGATTCCTCCGGCAACCATTCAGCCACTCGTGGAAAACTGCATTCAACACGGGCTTCACGATATGGTTCATGGAGCAAGAATTGATGTAAGCATTATATCCCGGGACAGGCATATACAAATTAGTGTGAAAGATAATGGTTGTGGCTTTGAGAGAGAAATTTTACAGGAAGTCACGAAGAAGCCATTAATGCAGAATGCCAATCACGGAACAGGCCTGTACAATGTCAACAAGCGTTTGGTCACGTTGTTGGGGGAGGTTGCAAGATTATCGGTACGAAATTTACCGGATAAAGGCAGTGAAGTTTTTTTTAACATACCAATTAATCATGTAGTGAGGGAGGAGATTTCATGAAAATCCGTGCACTCATAGCTGAAGATGAACAAATGGCACAGGAGGAATTGCTTTATTTACTGGAAAAACAGCCGGATATTGTACTATGTCCGTGTGCGGAAAATGGACAGCAATTAATCGCACTTTATGAAGCATATGCACCGGATGTTATTTTTCTGGATGTCCATATGCCCCAGTTTTCCGGTATGGAAGCGGCAAAGAGAATTATCGGGCAAGCAAAGCATGAAATACCACTATTTGTCTTGACCACAGCATATGATGAATATGCGTTACAGGCATTTGAAATAGAAGCTGTCGATTATTTGCTAAAACCCTTTGACGAAACACGGTTTGACAAGGCACTGCAGCGTATTCGTCAAAAGCTTTCGCAGCGTATCCTGCAAGAAGTGCCTCATGCCAGTCCCGCAGTACCGTCCCGAACAAATAAATTGCTTGTGGATGATGGTGAAAAAACTGTTGTATTAACGCCGGAGATGATTTATTATGCTGTACCCAGCCCAAGTCAGCGGGCATTGGAAATTCACACGAAGGATAAAGTCATTGTCGGTAAGTTGACATTACAAGAATTGGAAAAGAAATTACAAGGTTTTAACTTTTTCCGGACGCATCGTAGTTATTTGGTTAACATCAATTATATTCAGGAAATCACTCCTTGGTTTAATGGAACAAGCAACGTCACGCTGTCAGACATATCGAAAACGAAGATTCCTGTCAGCAGAGCAGCAAGAAAGGAGTTATTTCAGTTGCTGGAGATGCAGGGATAACCATTCATCCACGGATAAATGCCATTCAATCATAATCTGTAACCATTGGTGCAAAAGCGAGTTCCTGACATTTCAAACCAATTATAATAATTAGTAAGCGGTTACAAAAGGAGAAAGAGAATTTAATGATAAAAAACAAGGGGTTGGGAAATTTGAGTGAAAGTAAGGTGTTGAAACAGGATTTTCCTGAAAAACCAGATTACGTGAAGGTAGAAAAGAGCGAGGAATTCCAGAGCTTTATGGCGAATCGGAAAAAGTTTATTTTGCCGTACACTATTTTCTTCTTGGTATTTTACTTTCTATTGCCAATCTGTACTTCTTACACGACGTTTTTGAATAAGCCGGCAATCGGTGATATTTCATGGGTGTGGCTTTTTGCATTCGCACAATTCGCCATGACTTTTATTTTATGCATTGTTTATATGAAAAAAGCTGGGGCATTGGATAAACAAGCGAATGCAATTATTGATAACCAATTGGAGCAAGGAGGAGACAGCCGATGAGCCCTACAGTCATCACCTTATTTTTGGCAATTGTGCTATTGACGTTGGTCATCACTTATTTTGCTGCTAAGCATACCAAAACAACAGGTGATTTTTATACGGCTGGCGGCGGACTGAAAGGCTGGCAAAACGGTATTGCCATTTCCGGAGACTATTTGTCGGCGGCATCATTTCTTGGTATCGCCGGCGCCATTGCATTGAATGGTTTTGATGGATTTTTTTATAGTATTGGCTTTTTAATTGCGTATCTGGTCGTCATGTTTTTGGTAGCCGAGCCATTGCGCAATTTAGGGAAATACACGCTGGCCGATATGATCAACTCACGTTTTGATGCAAAAAAAGTGCGTGGAGCAGCAGCATTGAGCACCATAACCATTTCGATTTTTTACATGATTGCTCAGCTTGTTGGAGCAGGTGCATTGATTCAACTTTTGTTCGGTATTGATTATTGGATTGCGGTATTGATTGTTGGAGTTATGATGACGATATACGTGTTATTCGGCGGTATGATTGCAACAAGCTGGGTACAAATTACCAAAGCTGTACTATTGATGGCGGGTATGGTGATTATTTCTTTTCTTGTACTATGGGAATACAATTTCAACATCGGTACCATGTTCTCCGAAGTGAAAACGGCAACGAGCCACGGAGCTGCTTATTTAGAACCCGGGTTGCAATATACACAGCCGCTCAGCACAATTTCCTTGATGCTTGCATTAGTACTTGGCACAGCAGGGCTACCACATATCCTGATGCGCTTTTTTACCGTAAAAGATGCCAAGTCGGCTAGAAGTTCTGTTGTATCAGCGACATGGATTATCGGTATTTTTTATATATTGACATTATTTCTTGGCTTTGGAGCGGCTGCATTCGTTGGTGATTCTAAAATCATTGCTGCCAATCCAGGCGGAAATATGGCTGCACCATTGTTGGCACAGGTACTTGGTGGCGAGCTTTTGTTTGCCTTTATTTCAGCAGTAGCTTTTGCGACGATACTCGCAGTTGTAGCCGGTTTGGTTCTTTCCGGAGCTTCTGCATTTGCACATGATTTGTACGGGGAAATTTACAAAAAGGGGAAAGCAACCGAAAAACAGCAGATGCTCGCAGCCCGTTATGCAGCATTGGGCGTGTCCGTCTTATCTATTATTTTGGCATTATTTACGCAATACCTTAATGTTGCTTTCCTTGTTTCATTAGCATTTTGTATGGCGGCCAGTGCTAACTTGCCAGTTATTCTATATACAGTTTATTGGAAACGATTTAACACAACAGGAGCGGTTACTGCCATTTTGTCCGGCTTGATTTCTGCTTTAGTACTTGTTTCGATGAGCCCAAGTGTATTTTCACCAGTGGAAGGGGCGGCATTATTTGTCGGAAATCCAATATTCCCGCTGGATAATCCAGCATTGGTATCTGTACCATTAGGTTTCCTGGGTGGATATGTTGGCACATTGTTATCCAAAGAATCTGATCCAGTCCGTTATGCAGAAGTAAAAGTAAAAGCGAATACTGGCTATCGGGAACGGGCTTGATTCTTGAAATGATGATAGTTGCGTAATAATATCAAAACGCATAAAAATGTCTTAGGAGAAAGGAAAAAGTAAAAGAAAAACAAAATCATTAGGGAAGTCTATTTAGGGTTGAAATTTAACCCCTTCTTTTATTGTATTTTTTTAGTTTACATAATATATATTATAGGAAGTAATATATTGTTTGTCTCAATGGTTAAGTATTCTCTTGATAGTGAGATAAAATAAAATTAGATTTGCATCAAACTTTATTCATCAATTTAACGAATGATTATTTCACAAACTTAGACCTTATTTACACTAATCATTTTTGTTTGCATCGCTAATGTCTGTAACGGCTCCTAATACGACTATTATAACCAAGTTCGTCGACTTTAAATACGGTATTAATTGTTATCTCAGTTCAAAGCCTTGCAAACTATCATGTGTGTTGTCTTGAAGCCTTTTTCACAAAAAAGAACCAGATTACCTGGTTCTTTTTTGATATCAATCAATTGGACGTCTGTTCTGGTATCGAGCGCGTGATCGATATTGCTGTGGCGCACGGTTTGCATATTTGATCGGCAAACTGTAAAAGTGTACCAATCTGGTAAATGGTATGGACGCAAACAAGGCAAACGCAGCAAGGATATGCACCTTGAAAACAAACGGCACAGACGCCATCAAATGATATTTTGGTTGGAATGTAAATAAGCTTCTGAACCACGGTCCGATGGTTGTCCGGTATTCATATTCCACAACTGTTGTATTATAAATTATCGTCATATACGCACCCATTCCAGCCACAATCAGCAGAGCTATGATTGAAAAAAAGTCAGCAAATGTAGCATGTATGCGCACAGGATCAATAATTATTTTTCGAATGAGTAAAATGATAAGCCCAACAACCACCATTAGGCCTGCTATTCCCCCGCCGATGATTGCTCCGAGATGGTATAATTCATCAGATATCCCCAATGAAAGATAAAATCCCCTCGGAATAATCATACCCATCACATGTCCGATAAAGGCCAGCACAATTCCCCAATGGAAAAGCGGCGAGCCGATCCGCAGCCATTTCTTTTCAAAAAACTCCGTTGACGGTGCTGCCCAAGTCAACTGTCGGAAAGCGAAACGGTAAAGAAGGCCGAAAATCATGATCAATCCAGTAATGTATGGAAAAATGACCCACCAAAATAGTTCACTCATATGGTGTTCCTCCCTTTTAATTCTGTGCTCCAGTGTGCGATGGCTGATTCCTCCCAACACCGCCGCACTCCTTCGCTTGATAAGATTCATTATTTTGTTTACTAGTGATACATAATGGGATATGGTAGTTCTTCCAAATCAGCCTCTTCCCGTTCAAACTCCAATTTTTCAATTTCCTCTTTAGTCGGCTGCGGGAAAATAAATGTCATCAGCACCGCAAGCACAGGGTAATATGGACTTTCTTCAGGCATATGGTTCATAATCCGTTGTATTGCTGCTGCAAGTCTCTTGATCAGCCGCTCATTATCCGGGCTGTCAGGTGCTGTTGCAAGAAATTCAAACAACATCGGCATATAATCGGCTAATTCGTCATCCACCCGCTCAAATCCAGCCTTGTTGATAATCTTTTGTAATTTAATTAAAGCTGCACCACGTTTGTTGCTGTCGCCTAATTCATGTGCTGTCAAATATAATCCTTGTTTTGCTTTTAAATCAAATGTGGCAACATATACTTGTTGCAATTCTGGTACACGATATTTGTAGAACGGTTTTAAAGCCTTCTCCAATTCCTTAAACATTGGCAATCCCATCATCGTTTCTTCCATACATTCCGTTATATCCCGTGCCTGATCAAAGAAATCATCTTCCGGATATGTTAAAAGACGCGATGCAATGACTAAAAGTGCTCGATCTTGTTGTTCCATACACTTAGTCTCCTTTGCTGGTTGAGCGCATGACAATTCTTTCCCGATTCTCTGAACGATAAACACCCTGTTCCTGTTTGCTGACGGAGGGTATGACCATTCCTTCTGGTGGTGCGAGCTCTTCCAAACTGCAGGCACCCTGTTCATAGTAAAGATCATCATCCATTTCCCTTCGTCCTGTCGGGATAACAAAGCGTTCACTATACTTGGCGACACCTAGTAAACGAGCCATGTCCTCAATTTCCTCAGGGTTCGTATTCGCTTCCTTTAACAACTCACTTTGTCTAAACTCATCGATTCCGCCAACCGTTTTACCACGCATATGTACACGCATGGCCGTCAGTTTAAGCAGAACTTTTCTGATCACCTTGGTATCCCCTGCCGCTAAAATCGATGCCAAATACTCCATTGGGATCCGCATTTGGTTTACAGCCGGAATGTAACCATCTGTACTCAATTCATCTTCATTAGTGATGTGATTCATGATTGGGCTTAACGGCGGTACATACCACACCATTGGCAGTGTCCGGTATTCCGGGTGTAAAGGTAATGCAATCTTCCATTTCAGTGCCATTTTGTAAACCGGTGATTTTTGGGCGCCTTCGATCCATTCATCATTAATTCCGGCTTTTTGTGCTTCTTCAATAACCTCTGGGTCAAATGGGTCCAAAAATACGG
The DNA here is from genome assembly GCF_040812445.1 of Lentibacillus sp. L22. Classification (NCBI taxonomy): domain Bacteria; kingdom Bacillati; phylum Bacillota; class Bacilli; order Caryophanales; family Bacillaceae; genus Lentibacillus; species Lentibacillus sp. L22. The sequence continues at coordinate 60,179 of NZ_JBFNXI010000013.1, forward strand.
ATAGTTGTGCTTCGTAAAGGTCTTTTGGATCTTCAACGGATGCAGCTTCCTTTACTTTGTCAGCATCATACAATACAACACCAATATAACGAATTCTTCCTACACATGTTTCCGAACAGATCGTAGGCAGTCCTGCTTCGGTACGTGGATAGCAGAAATTACATTTTTCCGCTTTATGGGTGTTCCAATTGTAATACACCTTGTGATATGGACAGCCGCTCATACAGAAACGCCAGCCTCGGCATTCCTCCTGGTCAACCAGCACGATTCCATCTTCATCCCGCTTGTATAAAGCCCCTGATGGACACGATGCAACACAGGATGGGTTAAGGCAGTGTTCGCAAATACGCGGCAAATACATCATAAAAGTTTTTTCATATTCCATTGAGATGTGTTCCTGCAGCTTTTCAACCATTGGATCTTGGGAAATGACATCCGATCCACCAGCAAGATCATCATCCCAGTTCGGCCCCCATTCCGGCTTGTCGATAAATTCACCAGTTATCATTGATTGCGGACGTCCAACCGGCAGATTCTCTCTTTTGGGACTTTCAATCAGATTTTGATAATCATATGTCCAAGGTTCATAGTAATCATCCATGTTGGCCATGTCCGGGTTGTAAAAAATATTCAGGAGTTTGGAGATTGGTCCTCCTGCTTTCAATTTTAATTTCCCATTTTTTAGCACCCAGCCACCTTTATAATGGTCAGAATCCTCCCAACGTTTTGGATAGCCAAGGCCCGGTCGGGTTTCGACATTATTGAACCACATATATTCCGTACCCGGGCGGTTTGTCCAGGTATTTTTACAAGTGACCGAACAGGTATGGCAGCCAATACATTTATCAAGGTGCATCACCATCGCAACTTGCGCTTTAATTCTCAAGCCAATCAACCTCCTTCAATTTCCTGATAACCGCAATCGTATCCCGCTGGTGTCCTGTAGGTCCATAGTAGTTAAAACCATAACTTAGCTGCGAATATCCACCGACCATATGGGTTGGCTTCAAGGTGATCCGGGTAACACTGTTATGAGTACCGCCACGTTTTTTATTGATGGATGTCGCCGGTACACCAAGCGTACGGTCTTGTGCATGATACATATAAATCATGCCTCTTGGGATACGGTAGGTTAATATAACCCTTGCCGCAATCGCACCATTACGGTTATATACCTCAACAAAATCATTATCGACAAGCCCGATGGATTTAGCGTCCTCTTCATTCATCCAGAGCACTTGCCACCCTCTAAACAAAGTCGACATATTGGTGGTATCGGTAAACATCGTATGAATGCCCCATTTTTGATGCGGGGTCAAATACCTTACCGTTAACGATTGACCGTCTTCAGCCACACCTTTTTCGTTCTTAAGGAATGGTCCATAGCTCAATGGTGGTAAATATAATGGCAATCCTTCGCCAAAATCGCGCATCATTTCATGGTCAAGGTAAAACGATTGCCGTCCAGTCAATGTACGCCATGGAATGTTGTATTCCGTATTCACTGTAAATGGTGAATAGCGTCTGTTATCTTTTTCCATACCACTCCATACCGGTGTAGATATAGCCGTCCGTGGTTGTGCAGTGATCGCATCAAGCGTATAGTCTTCTTCTTCACGACCCTTGGAAATCTCTTCAAGTTTTTGCCCGGTTTTAGCCTCCAATGACTTCCACCCGGCAACTGCCCGTTTCCCGTTACTTGCGCCAGACATTAACAGAATGGCATTAATCGCTTGTTTATCGGTATATAAATCTGGATGGTCTTTTCCAATTCCTTCTCGTTTCGATTTACCAAGCCGAGATCCTAGTTCTTCATAAACTTCCTCACCAGGGATTGTTACACCTTTTCCACCGTACCCCTGTTTAATGAGCGGCCCAATTGTCGTCCATTGATGATAAAGGTTTGGGTAATCCCGTTCGACAACTTTCATTCCGGGCATGGTCTTGCCTGGGATTGCTTCAACCTCTCCATTTCGCCAATCTTTGATTTCGCCAAAAGCCTGGGCAATTTCTCCTTCTGAATCGTGCCCTAATGGTGTGGTTACCAATTCCTCTGTTTTTGGCAGATGCTTTTCGGCGAGTTCGGAAAATACCTTGATAATTTCTCGGAAGGTGTTCCAATCACTTTTCGTTTCCCAAGGCGGGTTAATGGCCGCATTAAATGGATGAATGAACGGATGCATATCCGTACTGCTAATATCAAATTTTTCATACCAAGTTGCCGCTGGCAGGACAATATCGGAAAATAGACCTGAGCTCGTCATCCGGAAATCAACGCTGATTAATAGATCTGCTTTACCAGTAGGAGCCTCGTCACCAGTGATCTTGACCTCTTCAGGTTGCCAGGAATTTTCCGGTTCGGCCATGACCTGGTTATCACCGCCAACCAGGTGCTTGACAAAAAATTCGTGACCTTTCCCACTGTCGCCAAGTAAATTGGAGCGCCAATTAAAGAAGACACGCGGGAAATTTCTTGGGTCATCTGGATTCTCAATCGCCCACTCCAGGTTATCCGCCTTGATTTGTTCGACAACATCGGTAATAATTTCTTGCTCCGTTTTCGCTCCCCGCTCACGACTTTCCTTCACAATATCGATTGAGTTCTGTGTGAATTGCGGATATGATGGCAGCCATCCAAGCCTGGCCGAGAGTGCATTCATATCTGCTGGATGCATTTGATTATATTTGCTTTTCCACGGATAGCCATCTTGATTCGTTTTCGTTTCATAACGGTATTGGTCAGTATGAAAGTAGAAATATGATGTTCCGTTTTGCAGACGTTGCGGTTTTAGCCAGTCGTTGGCAAAAGCCACTTGCTGCCAGCCTTCTTGCGGACGTACCTTTTCCTGTCCTACATAATGTGCCCAGCCACCACCGTTTACGCCTTGTGAACCGGTTAGAAGAACTAAGTTGAGAATAGCCCGATAGATTTGGTCACTGTGATACCAATGATTAGTTCCGCCACCCATGGCAATCATGGATTTTCCTTTGGTTCTTGCAGCATTATCAGCAAACTCTTTCGCTACTTTAATCACGTGGTTTTTGTTGACACCGGTGATGCTTTCCTGCCAGGCAGGTGTATAAGGTTTTGAATCATTGTAATCAACTGGATAATCACCAGGCAGATTACGGTTTACGCCGGTATGTGCCATCATCAGATCATAAACGGTTGCTACTTTAATCGTGTTTCCTTGTTTATCCTGAACGTATTTAACCGGAACACCGCGTTCTACGACATTACCAGTTTCTTCAGCAAAGTAAGGGAATTTCACCAGAACGGTTTCATCGGATTCATTGATAAAACTCAGTTTTGGGTCAATCACTGATCCATCGTCTTTCTCCAATTCCAAGTTCCACTTGTTTCCATTATCCCAACGGTAACCTTGACTGCCATTAGGAATTTCCATTTGGTCCGTTGTTTCATCCCAGACAACCGTTTTCCACTCAGCCAAATCAGGTGTTACGCGCAAATCAATATCTGACGCGCGTAAAAATCTTCCACTCCGGGAGTCTTCATTAATCGTTACCAGGAATGGCAAGTCTGTGTACTTTTTCACATAAGAATTAAAGTATGGAGTCTCATTTTCCACATAAAATTCCTTTAAGATGACATGGGTCATTGCCATAGCAAGTGCTGCATCGGTTCCCGCCCGTGCCGGCAGCCATATATCGGCAAATTTTTCATATTCCGCATAATCAGGGCTGACACCAACAACCTTTGTACCGTTATACCGGGCCTCCACCATGAAGTGCGCATCAGGTGTACGGGTTTGTGGTAAATTGGTTCCCCAAATAATAAAATACTTGGAATTATACCAGTCCGCACTTTCAGGAACATCGGTTTGCTCCCCCCAAACTTGCGGTGATGCTGGCGGTAAGTCTGCATACCAGTCATAGAAACTTAAAATCGTACCACCTAGCAAAGATAGAAAACGTGAACCGGCGGAATAACTAACCATAGACATGGCTGGGATTGGACTAAATCCAGCAATACGATCAGGACCATACTTTTTAATAGTGTGGATCGAGGAACTGGCAATGATTTCGCACATTTCCCTCCATGTCGCCCGAACGAATCCGCCTTTACCACGGGCATCAACGTATTGCGCGCGTTTATTTGGATCGGTCACAATATTTTCCCAGGCCTGAACAGGATCAAGACCATTTGCACGTTCTTTCTTCCACAGTTCATATAAATCACCACGAACATACGGGTATTTCACGCGAATAGGACTGTATGTATACCAGGAAAAACTTGCCCCTCGCGGACAGCCCCTTGGTTCATATTCCGGAAAATCATCGCCGGTAGTTGGATAATCTGTTTGCTGCGTTTCCGATGTGATAATCCCGTCTTTAACATAAATTTTCCAGCTGCATGAACCGGTACAGTTAACACCATGTGTGGATCGAACAACCTTATCATGTTGCCAGCGTCTGCGATATATGTCTTCCCAGGCGCGTGGTCGCGGACTTTCCTCTGTCCAATTCTGATTGATTTGCTCACCGCGTTTAATATGTTTTAATGAATCCAGTAGCTTATTTTTTGTTTTTCTCAACGGAAATCACCCTTCTTCATGTAATGAATCAATTGGATTAAAGCGTTCCCCCAACAATTTAAATGTGCCGGATCCTTCTTCCAACTCCTCGAGAAATATTTTTAATTCCGGTGCATTTGCTGCAACCAGGATCAAGCGCTCCAGAGTGTTCATATCACTGATCTTATAAACAGCATCCACTACACCTGGTTGTATATTCCCAAACCGCATTCGAAGTACAGCAATCAAATCTTCACGGTCTTGAACAAGATTGGCATCCTCTTCAAACATAAACATTGACAATCTTCCTTTCTACAAATATCGGATACCCCAGTGGTTTACACTTTCATCATTTTAAAGTAATCGGCAACCATTACTTCCTTAATCGCATCCACGTTTTGCAGAACGAAATCAATAATACCCGGGTCCATTTCGTTCAGTTGCACAGCTGTAAAATGTTGCGACACAGTGTGGGAGTATCCTTTCCCATAATGAAGAATTAATTGGTAACTCCCCTTTTTATCTTTTATATTTATTTGCAGATCATATGGGTGAATATGAAAGTCTTCCAGTTTTGTAACAATTTGTCTGTATAACTTTGGAAAACAAATCCTTAATGATCTTTCTTTCGGAGTTTTTTCATTTTCTGATGTCAATGTTTCCACCTCCAATAATGACATGGTCAATGATCAGGTAAAATCTTCTCTTCTGATCGATTATGAAGCTCATCAACAATAATTAATGCTTGAAATCGTTGCACAATGTAATCGTTGACCGTCCCTTGATCAAGTAATGTTCTGATTTCTGCAACTAGCAGTCTTAACAGATTATGATCACGTGTTAATTCTACAATCGAATCTTTTAAGGACGGATCAGCTTCAGCAAGTTCTTTATATAATCCTTCTTCCTCAGAATCGGCGTGCCTTAGTGTACGAGTTTCCCAATGTTCCACGGTAACAAATGCCACTTCCAAAGCTTTTTCGACATGCCCGTCTTTTACAAGCTTGTCGAGTAATTCCGTTAACTCTGCTGCTTCATTTAATGCGGCTTCATGGATAGCCGCGTGACTGTCCACATGCTTTAAAGCAGGCCCTGACATCTCATCACTTCCTATTTTTTACTTAAACTGAATAAAAGAACTGTATTAGTCAAAAGTTGATTCAAACTATAACAGTACTTTTCTTTTTCCTTAATACAAATGTAGCATAACATGGTAAAAATCTTATAACAATACGTAATCAAATTAATGTGAGAATTGTCACGTTGTTGCTTTTTTGACACTTTTTCCAGTAGTACAAGCTTAAAAAGTGATGTTACATTGGTTTTGATACCGCATACAAATTACTTGTTCCACCATCTTGGCTGCACGCAGGTTTCAGCATCTTTTCGCCAATTATTACTGTACATTTGATCCTATATTGTTACTATGAGCATTACCAATATGAAAACCTTTTAATCCCTAATCACCGTGTTTTTTATAAAGTGAAACTTCAATCAATGGGGGTATTACTGCCGGTTAATGGTGATAAAGAAATCGCTCCATTGTGTTTTATTTTATCTGTTTATGGTTAAGTAATATATAGACAGAACGATAATTATAAGGGGGATATATAAAACAATGGCAATTCACGTAATCGTAAGTGGTCGCGTTCAAGGTGTTGGATTTCGTTACGCAGCAAAACAATCAGCGGTACAGCATAAACTGGTTGGATGGGTGCGAAATAAGGAAGATGGCACAGTGGAGATGGAAATTGCCGGAGATCATACAAATATCGAACAATATTTGGAGGATATGAAGTCTGGATTTAGTCCATTTATTCGTGTTGATCAGATACAAGTTGAATCAACATCAGCAACCGAACAAGATTTTACCGGTTTTTCAATCAAACAATAATATAGATAAAGCCACCATGTACCCCATAGTGGCTTTATCTACTAGTTAAGGCAGTATAAAATTCATAGCTTTATTCCCTCACCCGGCTCCAACTTCCAGCGGCTGGGGTACTTACCGGTCTTCAAAAAATTGCCGATTTAATTCAATGTATTTCGTTTCTTCTTCTGGTATTTCATCTTCCATATAAATTGCCTCGACAGGACATACTGCTTCACATGCACCGCAATCGATACAGATATCGGGATCAATATAAAACATATCTTTACCTTCTTCTATACAGTCAACAGGACATACTTCCACACACTCGCCTGATTTTTCATTCAAACAAGGTGAAGTAATCACAAATGCCACGTGAAAATCCTCCTTTCAATACCTTTTCTCTATATGTACAAATTCATCCATAAAGTAAAGTAAAATTTGTATACTAATATAGTAACGAACAACCCTGATTCTTTCAAGATTTTCGCTGAAATTCATCTTTTTGTCTGTTTTGTCATAGGATTAATAATAGGAAAAGTAGAGATACTGATTGCTGGATATCTCTAGTCAGAGGAGGAAATTGAATGGAAGTTACGGTACGACGCAATGATTCATTATGGTATTTTAGCCAACTATTTGGTATTCCAGCCGTTTTAATTGAAAAATCAAACCCCAAGCTGACATCAGATTCAATTGAGGCTGGGGCAAGTTTGCAAATTCCTGGTTACCGTTTACGTGAATATATAGTAGCTGAAACAGATACATTATGGGAGATTGCCAATCATTATCATCTCCCAATGGATGCAATATTATTAGTGAACCCATTTGTAAAAAATTGTCATATTCAAACTGGACAACGGATATACATTCCAGAACGCATTAATGAGCTAATTGTACCTGATGGTGAGCCATATACATATGAACAACTGGTGGAAACGATCAACCAGCTGATAACCGTTTACCCATTCATCATTGGTCAATCGATTGGCCATTCTGTTATGGGCAAAGATATTGTTGAACTGCAAATTGGTATGGGAGATAAACATATACATATCAATGGGTCGTTTCATGCCAATGAATGGATCACTACTTCGGTTATTATGAAATTTGTAAATCAATATGCACTGTCACTTACAAATAATACTTCGATCCTTGATGTTTATATGTTATCTCAATATATTAATACTTGTCTGTCAATTGTTCCAATGGTAAATCCTGATGGCGTGAATCTTGTCTTAAATGGTTCAACTGCTGCCGGATCATATCAAGCTGACGTATGCCAACTAAACGATCAGAATGCGGATTTCTCCAGCTGGAAAGCAAATATTTTGGGTGTTGATCTTAACAAGCAATACCCTGCATTATGGGAAAAGGAAGCACAAAGAAAACCAAAGGTACCAGGTCCGAGGGATTTTCCAGGAACTGCCCCTCTGTCTGAACCGGAATCAATCGCAATGGCCGAGCTTGTTAAAACAAGAAATTTTTCACGAGTGATGGCGTTTCATACACAAGGACGGGAAATATATTGGGGATTTTTAGGACTGGAACCTAAACATTCAGCGTGTCAGGCGGATGAGTATGCACGAGTAAGCGGCTATCGCCCGGTTCATGTTTTGGATAACTATGCAGGATTTAAAGATTGGTTTATTCAAGCGTTTCAAAATCCCGGTTTTACAATTGAACTTGGTTGTGGGGTAAACCCGTTACCCATCGAACAATTTACTGTTATTTATCGGGAAAGTCTGGGAATTCTGTTGGCCAACTTATACTTGCCTGTGTAAAAGCGGGGCATAATCCATTCCCCGCCGAATCTGGTGTACTTCATTCATTACCATTCCATAAACATTCCACTGTTTTTGCTTTTTGATCAGTATGAATCACATAAACATCCGGATTTCTTAGTTTCTTCCATTGTTCAAAGCCATAGGAATGATCAAACTGTTTTAGCAATAATGCAATTAAGTTACCATGGCTGACAATAATAACATTTTGCAAAGCATCGTCAGCGTAAATGGTATCCAAAACAGAATTTGCCCGGTTTATGGCATCGTTACCGGATTCACCACCAGGCAACGCAAAATCAAGATCTGAAAATGATCGTTCGAGTATACCTAGCCAATCATCAATCGGTTGTTCACTTAAGATTCGTTCCCGCAAATTTTCATTCACTTCAATTCTAGCATTAACCTGTTCAGCATATGGTTTAATACTTTCTATTGCACGCAAGTAAGGACTTGAAATAATTTTGTCGAATTTAATACGCTGGTTTTTAAAAAATGTAGAAAGTAATTGCGCTTGCCGTAACCCTTCGTATGTTAACGGGGAATCTTTATGCTGACCGTCAGCCGCACAATGACGAACCAAGAATATTTTTTTCAATACTATTCAGTCCTTTATGTGACAATAATTTTTTAACGGTGATACTATTAATTAAATAAAATTATAACACTAATTGCAAAAAATAGAAAAGATAAAGTGAAATGTTTCCCCAGTAGTTTCGCTATTATGCTAATTATTGACAGGAAATGACAAAAGTATACACAATTTAAAAAATAAACATTTCCACTGAGTCGATATTGATTTATCGGACGCAACTTCCGCTTTTGAATATAAAAAATAACAGGAACAATCCTGTTATTTTTCCTCTTTGAAATACGTTTTTAAATATCCGCCAATACGATCGCTGTTATCAATGATAAAGTAAAATTCATCCGTTTCATTCTTTACATCATACACCTTCCCTGGTGTCAATTTACGATGAACAATAAATTTTTTCGCATCTGTGTGTATACACTTAATTTGTTTCATTGTTTCGTTGTTTTCCCAATTTAAATGAATCATTTCGGCAACTCTCTCCAATACATCATTTTGTTTGTTTACATAATAGAATTATTGTTAAGAAAATAGGTGTGTATATTGCCCGTAACCTTCTTCATCCATTTTTTCTTTCGGGATAAAACGCATTGCTGCAGAGTTCATGCAATAACGCAATCCTCCATGCTCTTTTGGACCATCATCAAAAACATGGCCAAGATGGGAATCCGCATCCTTACTTCTTACTTCAGTACGAATCATTCCATGTGATGTATCCGTATTTTCTTTTACGTGATATTTATCAATTGGTTTTGTAAAGCTTGGCCAACCACATCCTGCATCAAATTGATCTTTGGATGAAAATAATACCTCACCGGAAACAATATCAACGTAAATGCCGTCTTTTTTATTATCCCAATATTCGTTTTGGAACGGCCGTTCAGTTCCGTTTTCCTGTGTAACATGATACTGGATTGGTGTTAATTGCTCCTTAAGTTTACTTTTGTCATATGAGTTTTGCCAATTTCGTTTAATGAAATCAGCCCTGCCAGAACCTTTTTTATATAAATTATAATGAAAAGAATGTGTCTTATAATAATGTTGATGTTCCTCCTCGGCAGGGTAAAAAGGCTTAGCGGGAAGAATTGGTGTAACAATCGGACGAGAGAATTTCCCGCTTTCTGCTAATTTTTGTTTTGATGCTTCAGCTATTTCTTTTTGCTTTGGATTATGATAAAAGATTGCTGTTTGATATGATTCCCCGCGATCATTAAATTGTCCGCCAGCATCTGTGGGATCAATTTGTTGCCAAAATGTTTCTACCAATTGTTCGTATGGCATGATAGCTGGATCAAATGTGATTTGTACGGCTTCCACATGTCCGGTAGTGTGCGTGCAAACCTCTTCATAGGTTGGATTTTCTGTTGTCCCGCCAGTATATCCGGAGACCACTTTTTTAATACCTGGTCGTTCATCAAACGGTTCCACCATGCACCAAAAACAACCGCCCGCAAATGTAGCGAGTTCTTCATTAGCTGCCATGATCAGTTACCTCCATTTTTAATGATTGCCTTCATTTTTTCGTTTTTTTAAGGAAAAATCAAGTATTGTGCTTGGCATGCACAAGAAATGCTGACAGTTTTGCGTTGTCATAGGGCGTGGACGATTTTAGCAGAAGCTCCCTTTTAATATTCCCCTTTAAGAGGATGTTCAAAAAGTCCGGTAAAAATGACATGCCCCTGCAAAAGGGGTATGCCGACGCCTGAGCGCAAGCCCGTTTTTAGTCGGCCTTCCTTTGA